>JAFGIZ010000209.1 GCA_016929365.1 Lentisphaerota bacterium | reverse complement strand
GGGGTTGCAGCGCCACGCTGGTGGCCATCCCCTGCTTGCAGGGGAGGTGGGGTTTTCGTACTTTCTCTATCTCGTCGGGTGCTGTGTCCGGAAATCTCAAATGGTCGGGGCGGTCGGATTCGAACCGACGACTTTCAGCTCCCAAAGCTGACGCGCTGCCAGGCTGCGCTACGCCCCGTCCTTAGTACACGTCGTCGCAAATACTGTGACATATTGCAGGAAGAGGGAGATCCCTCGAGTCCGCTCGGGATGACAGGCTTTCCATGGTCATTCCGAGCGGAGCGAAGCGGTGTCGAGACTTCTCATGCCTTATCGAATACATCACCGTATTTATGACCCACAGCACTTAGCCTATGATCTGTCAAAGCGATATCCGTATCCAGTCTGTTCGGCAAAACTCCGAAGGCTTTGCCCGGGCAGGCCAGGCTGCGTTACGCCCCGATCACGCATACCTCCTCCCGACGTAACGCCAGTATAGCATGGTGTGCCGTCGGGCAAGTCAGAAACATAGCGGCGTGCGAACGGGTTCAGCGGCCCCGCCCTGACAGCCGCCGGGCAACGTCCTCGAAATCGGGATTCGCGGCGTAAATCTTTTCGAGATCGGTCCGGGCACGCCGGGGTTGGCCGATCGCCTCGTACGTCAACGCCCGTTCGTAACGCAGGGCAAGCATCAGGTCCCGGGAGCGGCCCTTCTTGCGGCGTAGTGTCTTCGTCAGGATGTCACGGGCGGCCGCGTGCATCTTCAAACCGTTGAGAGCACGGGCTTTGTAAAGCAGCAAGGCGGTGTGGACCGGCGTGGTGTTGTCGATGTTGCCGGTCAGTTTCACGATGTGCCGGCAGGTCTCCTGGTTCCCGTAATTCGCCTGCCAGAGCAGCTCGACGAGAGAAAGCAGGATAACGACATCCTCCGGTTCCAGCTTGCGGAGCCGTTGCAGGCAGGCGTGCGCCCTGTCCCAGTCCCCGGCAACCTGGCAGGCTTCGACCAGGGCCAACAGCGTCCCGCGCAACGACGGACCGACATGGGCCGCGATTTCTTCCGTGATCGGCAGACTCAGGGTCAAGGCGAGGCCGTACTTGTCGAAATAGCGCCCCAGCCGCCGGTACTCCCGCGCCGCCTGCTCCAGGAGGGGAATCGCCGCGGCCGCCTGTTCCTGCTTGAGGCACAGAAATCCCGCCAGGAATGCGCCGTCCGTCAGATGCGTTGCGCCCCGCAGATGCTGCAGCGCCAATCCGTATCGTCCCTGCGACAATTCCCGGCAGCCGTCCACGAACGCTTCTTCACCGGCTGGCGTGACCAGCCGCTTGAAGAATCCCAGCGTCAGCCGCCCTGCCTCGGCGCAGCCCGGGTCCTTCGCCGGCGCCGCCGGCGCGCCGGCTTTCCGGCCCCGCGACGCCTGGCCGGCGCGCCCACCGGTTGAACCGGTCGTCGTGTAGAACAGCCCCGTCCCGGGAATCCCGACCGTGGTCCGGCGTCCGCGCGAGCTGATCGTGTGTTTCGCACCGCGCGGTCCCAACGACAGCGACCCCCCGGATTTGCTCACGTTGAGCGTCACCCCGGGCGCAATTTTCATCCTTCGCCAGAATCGTAAATAGCCCATGATTCAGCTCCAGCCGCTGCCTGGCAGAATAGCGGGCCGGGGCCGGATTCTCAAGACACATCACCTCGGCGGACGCGGGGCGGCAGCCAGGGGCTGGAGAACGTGCTGATTGGACGACAGGTCCGCTTTGCGGCCGACGCAGCCTTTCCTGGCCGGCCCGGACTTGGCGCCGGGGCTCGTATCTGCTACGTTACGTGTTTCCGGGAAAGCACGGAGAAGGACGCCCGTACGCATGAAACCGTTCAGCCTGCTGATCAAGCCCGCCTCGGCGGATTGCAACCTGCGGTGCACCTACTGCTTCTACCTCGATCACAAGGCGCTCTACCCCGAAACGCGGACCCACCGCATGTCCGACGCGGTCCTGGAACAGATGATCGCCTCCTTCATGCGCACCCCGCAATCCCAGTACGCCTTCGGCTGGCAGGGCGGAGAACCCACCCTCATGGGGCTGGAGTTCTTCCAGCGGATCACCGGGCTCCAGCAGAAATACGGCCGCTCCGGCGCCGTCGTTTCCAACGGGCTCCAGACCAACGGCCTGCTCATCGACGAGCCGTTTGCGCGCCACCTGGCGCGCTACAATTTCCTGATCGGCCTCAGTGTCGACGGGCCCGCGGAGATTCATAACCATTACCGCCGCTACGCGGACGGGCGGGGCAGCCACGCCGGGGTCATGAAGACGCTGGGCATCCTGAAGAAACATCACGTGGAACATAACGTCCTCACCCTCGTCAACAATCTCAACGTGCAGCGCCCGCGCGAGATCTATCACTACCTGCTGGACCTGGGCGTTCTCTTCCACCAGTACATCGAGTGCGTCGAGTTCGACGAACGGGGCAACCTGCAGCCCTTTGCCGTCACAGGCGAAGCGTGGGGCGATTTTTTGTGCACGATTTTCGACGAGTGGTACAAGCACGATACCCGCCGGGTCTCCATCCGGCTCTTCGACTCCATTCTCGCCATGATGGTCGACGGCGTTCCGAACGTCTGCGCCATGGGCACCGATTGCCGCCAGTACTTCGTGGTGGAATACAACGGTGACGTGTATCCCTGCGATTTCTTCGTTCGCCCGGAGCTCAAGCTGGGCAACGTCATGACGGGGACCTGGGACGCGTTCCTCGCCTCACCGGTATACCGCGAATTCGGCGCGCGCAAGCACCGCTGGAACGCGCGTTGCGCGAGCTGCAAGTTCCTGCGCTACTGCGCCGGGGACTGTCCCAAGAACCGGCCCACCCAGGGGGCGGATCCCGCGCGGTTGAGCGTGCTGTGCCCCGGCTGGCTGCAGTTCTACAAGCATACCTTCAGCCGGTTCGGGCAACTGGCGGACCAGATCCGCGCGGAGCGGCAGCGGCAGGCGCTTCCGGCCGGCGCGCCCGCCGCGCCGCCGCGGCGCCGGATCGGCCGCAACGATCCCTGTCCCTGCGGCAGCGGCAAGAAGTACAAATTCTGCTGCGGCGCCGCCGGAGCCCGCCATGCCGCCCGGCCGCGGGGAGCCTGACCCATGGCTGCTCCCACACCCCCGCCTGCCGGCGCCGACGGTGCGCCCGCCGCCGTGGTCTTCGACCTGGACGGCACGCTGCTGGACACGATCGACGATCTGACCGACGCCATGAACGCCGTGCTCGGCCGGGAAGGCTATCCGCCGCGCACGGTCGAAGAGTGCAAGGTGTTTGTGGGGGAGGGCGCCGCGGCGTTCGTGCGTTGCGCCCTGCCGGCGGACGCGTGCCGGCCGGACAGGGTGAAGGCCGTGCTCGAAGCGTACCGGGCCGAATATGCCGCGCGCTGGGCCCGCAAGACCCGGCCCTATCCCGGCATCCCCGGCTGCCTCCGGACCCTCCAGGCCCGCGGCGTGCCCATGGCGGTGCTGTCCAATAAAGGCGATGCGCTGGTCAAACAGGCCGTCGCCCGTTTTCTGCCGGATATCCGGTTTGCCGCCGTCCGCGGCGCCCGTCCCGACGTGCCCCTCAAGCCTGAAGCCGACGCCGTGCTGCCCGTGGCCGAACGACTGGGCCGGCCGGCGCACCGGGTCTGGCTGGTGGGCGACACCAAGACGGACATGCAGACCGCGCGCGCCGCAGGCATGGTGCCCGTGGGCGTGCTCTGGGGCTTCCGTTCCGCCGGCGAATTAAAGCGTTATGGGGCGCGACACCTCGCGGCCACCCCCGCGGAGCTCATAGAATTCACGGGTCCCGCGCCGGCCTGAGCGCCCCCCCATG
>JAFGIZ010000022.1 GCA_016929365.1 Lentisphaerota bacterium | reverse complement strand
GTTCGGCAAGGCGGAAGCGTTGCTGGCGGCGGCGATGTTGTCCATTCCGGCGGCGAAGGGTTTCGAGATCGGATCGGGTTTCGGGGGGGCGCGCTTGCGCGGATCGGCGCACAACGACGTATTCAGGATGCGCGAGGACGGGACGCTGGGTACGGTGACCAATCGCAGCGGGGGCATCCAGGGGGGAATTACAAACGGCGAGCCGGTTTACTTCCGCGTTGCGTTCAAACCGACGGCGACGATCGGCAGGGCGCAGGAAAGCGCGGATTATGCCGGTCGCACGGTCAGCCTGGAGGGTAAGGGGCGGCACGACCCCTGCGTGGTGCCGCGGGCGGTGCCCGTGGTGGAGGCGATGGCGGCGCTGGTGTTGGCGGACCTGGCGCTGGCGGCGTCGGGGGCGCGGCCGGTCGAGGCAACGGATACGCGGGCGTGAGCGGGGGGCGGGGGAATTTCTTTGAGGTGGTGTGCCGGGACGGGCAGAGCGGGGCCCGGCGGGGCCGGCTGCGGACGGCGCACGGGACCATGGAAACGCCGGTTTTCATGCCCGTGGGGACGGCGGGCACGGTCAAGGCGACGTCGCCGGCCGAATTGGGCGAGCTCGGTGTTCAGGGACTGCTGGCCAATACGTATCATTTATGCGCGCGACCGGGCCTGGAGATTATCCGCGAGGCCGGGGGGCTCCACCGCTTCATGGGGTGGGACGGCCCGATCCTGACGGACAGCGGGGGGTACCAGGTGTTCAGCCTGGCGCGCCTGCGCCGGATCGAGGCGGACGGCGTGACCTTCAACTCGCATTATGACGGGCGCCTGATGCGGCTGACGCCGGCGGGGGTCATGGCGGCGCAGCGGGATCTGGGCTCGGACATCGCCATGGTGCTGGACGTGTGCCCGCCCTATCCCTGCGCGCGGGATTCCGCTTGTCAGGCCGTGGACAAGACGTTACGGTGGGCGGCTTTATGTGCGGAGCAGCCGCGGGCCGACGGCCGGCGCGTGTTCGGGATCGTGCAGGGCGGGGAATATCCGGACCTGCGGCGGCACTGCGCCGGTGGGCTGCGGGCCCTGGACCTGGACGGTTACGCGGTCGGGGGCGTGAGCGTGGGCGAACCGGAAGCCCTGATGATGGCCGCGGTCGAGACGAGCCTGGCGGAGGTGCCGGCGGAGGCGCCGCGCTATCTGATGGGAGTCGGGAAGCCGCGGCAGATCGTCGAGGCGGTAGCGCGCGGCGTGGACATGTTTGACTGCGTGATCCCGACGCGGTTTGCCCGGAACGGAACGGCTTTTACGCGCGAGGGGCCGTACCCGGTGAAGGCAGGAGAGTATAAACGCGATACGCGGCCGATGGAAGAAGGGTGCGCGTGTTACGCGTGCAGACGGTTTTCGCGCGCGTATGTACGGCATCTGTTGAACGTCAACGAAATCATGGGCGTGCGCCTGGTGACGCTTCATAACCTGCATTGGTTCATGGAACTGATGCGGGAGATACGGCAGGCGATCGAGAACGGAACATTTGCCGCGCTGAGGCGGCAACAGGAAGCGGTTTAGCACGGACCGCGGGAAAGGAGAACGGTTATGAGTTTAGATCATTGTGTCCTGGGCATGATGGGCGGGCCGCCCGCCGAGGGACAGGGCGGCGGGCTGGGGGGCATGCTGGTGCCCATGCTGATTATTTTTGCCATTTTCTATTTCATGCTGATCCGGCCGCAGCAGCGCAAGGAAAAGGAACGCAAGGCCATGATCGAGAGCTTGAAAAGCGGCGCGCGGGTCATGTTCAGCGGCGGCATACTGGGCACGGTGACTAACGTCAAGGACCAGACGCTGGTCGTGAAGGTGGCGGACAACGTGAAGCTGGAGATCGCGCGGAGCGCGGTCAACCGCGTCCTGGAGAAGGACGAAAAGGCGGGAGACGAGGAGTCGTAAGATGGACAAGCACGCGCTTTGGAAATGGCTGATCCTGATTCTGCTGTTGACGGGATCGATCATTATGGTGACGCCGCCGTCGGAGAAGATCCGGCTCGGCCTGGATCTCAAGGGCGGCACGAGTTTTGCCGTCAAGATCGACGAGGCACGGGTGCGTCAACAGATCCGGGAGCGCGGCGAGGAATTGACCGATGCCGAGGTCGATGCCGAGGTGCGCCGGGTGCTCGACGGGGCGCAGAGCCGGGCGCTGGAAGTTATCCGCAACCGGGTGGATAATCTCGGCATTGCCGAGCCGATCATTTACCCCGGGAAGGACAACCGGATCATCATTCAGTTGCCGGGGATCGACGCACGGAAGCGGGCGGAGGCCGAAAAGAGCATTCAGAGCCTGGCGTTCCTGGAGTTCCGGATGGTGCATCCGGAGAACGACACGCTGACGGATGCGCTGTTTGCCTCCAATCTGGCGCCGGAGGGATACCGTATTGCCGCCGCGGGCGGGGAAACGGTGTACCGGCGCGACAACAGCTTTCCGGAAACCGACCGGGACGCGGCGTACCGGGAGCGGCTCGGACGTTTCCAGGTGCCCGGCCCGGGGTACGAGTTTCTCTTGCAGGAGACCGAGGTCGACGGCCAGACGGTCTACCGGCCCTATTTCGTCAAACGGCGGCGGGAGTTGTCGGGGGATTTCCTGGAGGATGCGGCGGTGGATTACCGTTCCCTGGGCGATCCGGTTGTGAAGCTGCAGTTCGATGCGCGGGGTGCGCGCAAGTTTGCGAACGTAACGTCGGATTACGCCCCGGGCGGACCGAAAAACCCCAATCCGGAGAGTTACCGGCAATTGGCGATTGTGCTGGACGGCACGCTGTATTCGGCGCCGGTGATCCGGGAAGCGATTTACGGGGGCAAGGCCGAGATCAGCGGTCGCTTTACGGTTCCGGAGGCCACGTTCCTCTCGAATATACTGCGGGCGGGCTCCCTGCCTGCGCCGGTGGAGATCGTGGAGAAGCGATTCGTAGCGCCGAGCCTGGGTTCCGATTCGATCCGCAACGGGCTGCGCGCGATTGTGCTGGGCGGGGCGGGCGTGTTGCTGTTCATGGGCGTGTACTACCTTGTGGCGGGCGTCGTGGCGGACCTGGCGCTGTTGCTGAACATGCTGTTGCTGCCCCTCGGCATGGTCGTGGCCGCGGGGTTCCTCGGGATTTTCGCGAGCGACGCGGCGGGGGGCGGTCCGATCCGGCTGCCGGTCCTGACCCTGCCGGGTATCGCGGGCATTCTGCTGACGATCGGCATGGCCGTGGACGCCAACGTGCTGATTTTCGAGCGGATCCGGGAGGAGTCCGGCTCCGGAAAGCGTTTATGGACGGCGATTACGTCCGGTTACGACCGGGCGTTTGTGACGATCGTGGACGCGAACCTGACAACATTGTTGACGGGGATCATCCTGTTTATTTTCGGGTCGGGACCGATCCGTGGGTTCTCGGTGACGCTGTGCGCCGGGATCGTCGTGAGCATGTTCACGGCGCTGGTTGTCACGAAGCTGATCTTCGGCGTCATCGCCGAGAAAACGTCGGTGACGCAGTTGCGGATGCTGCGGTTGATCAAGGATACCTCCATCGATTTCGTGAGTAAGCGCAAGGCGGCCGCCGTGGCGTCGTTGCTCGTGATTGCCGTGTCCTGGACCCTCATGACGGTGCGGGGGATGCAGCGTCCGGATGCCGTGTTCGGCGTCGATTTTACGGGCGGCGCCTCGGTGACGTTTGCGTTCAAGGAACGGGTCCCGGTGGCCGAGCTGCGCGACAGGCTGCAGGCGGCGGGGTTGAGCGAGGTGCACCTGCAGTATCAGCAGGACATGGAGACGGGCGGCGACCGTTTTCTTCAGATCAAGGTGGGCGAAGCGCCGGCGGGCGGCCTCAAGCCGGCGGAGGTGGTCAAGGCCACGCTGGCGGAGGCGTTCCCCGAGGCGGGTTTCGACGTGGCGCAGGAAGACGAGGTCGGCGCCCAGATCGGCCGCGAATTGAAGTCACGCGCGTTATGGTCGATCATCCTGGCGCTGGTGGGCATTATCCTCTACATCTCGTGGCGTTTCGAACTCGGGTTTGCGGTAGGCGCGATCGTGGCCCTGGCGCATGACGTGCTCGTGACGGTGGGCTTGTTTACCGCCTGCGGCAGCCAGATCAGCCTGCCGGTCGTGGCGGCGCTGCTGACGATTGTCGGCTATTCGGTCAACGACACGATCGTGGTGTTCGACCGCATTCGCGAGGATCTGCGGCTGATCCACGGTAAGAGCTTCAAGGATATTTGCAATCTGAGCATCAACCAGACACTGAGCCGGACGCTGCTGACGTCGTTGACGACGCTGATCACGCTGGTGATGCTGGTGATCTTCGGCGGCGGCGCGATCTTCGATTTCGCGCTGGCGCTGCTGATCGGCGTGCTGGTCGGCACGTATTCGTCGGTCTTTGTGGCCACGCCGGTGGTGCTGCTCTGGTACCGCGACCGGCGCCCGGCCTTCGCGACGAAGGGAAAGTAGGCATGGGGGCCTGCGGCGGGGCGGCGTCGATGTGGGAGGAGGCCGCGGCGGACGCGGCGGCGGCGGCGGCGCTGGCGCGGGTGTTGGAGCTCCCTCGGCCGGCGGCCCGCGTATTGTGCGCACGGGGCCACGGCGAGGCGGCGGCGGCACGGGATTTTCTCAATCCCCGGCTCAGCCGTCTGTCGGACCCCTTTCGCATACCGGG
>JAFGIZ010000208.1 GCA_016929365.1 Lentisphaerota bacterium | reverse complement strand
GATCCGCAGAACCGGATTACCGAAAGCCATGCCGAAGCCATGGATCTGGTTGAAGAACGCGGCGACGGGTTGAAGGTGTATCGCCAGGAACTGGCCTGCAAGGCCTCGGGCCGGTACGGCTTCACGACGCGGATTACGCCGCGCGGCGCCGATTGGCGGCGCGCCATGCCGGGATTCGTCACCTGGGCGGACGGAGATTAGCCGTGGCCCGCAGCCGTAAAGCGTCCGTGCCGCCCAAACCGCGGATTCTCGTGGTTACGCCGGAAATCACCTATTTGCCCGAGGGCATGGGCAACATGGCCAACCGGCTGCGGGCCAAGGCCGGCGGGCTCGCCGACGTCTCGGCCTCGCTCGTTGCGGCCCTTTTCGAGCTGGGCGCCGACGTGCACGTCGCGCTGCCGCACTACCGGCGCATGTTTGAAATCGACGTGGGGTATTTTATCAACGAGGAGCTGCGGGTCTACAAGCGCGTCCTGCCCGACGACCGTATTCACCTCGCCCAGGACCGCGTTTTCTTTTACCGCACGGAAGTCTACAGCGGCTACGAAAACGAGAGCGACAAGATCGCCCTGGCGTTTCAGCGGGAGATCATCAACAACATCGTCCCGAAAGTGCAGCCGGACCTGATTCACTGCAACGACTGGATGACCGGCCTGATTCCGGCCATGGCCCGGCGGATGAACATTCCCTGCCTGTTTACGGTGCACAACGTGCATACGCGCGAGATCACGCTGGCCCAGGTGGAGGACGCGGGCATCGACGCGGCTGAATTCTGGTACTATCTGTATTACGGGTATCCGCCGGATACGTACGAGGCCACACGCGAAACCAACCCGGTGGATTTTCTCGTCAGCGGCGTGTTTGCCGGGCATTTCGTGAATACCGTAAGCACGACCTTCCTGAACGAGATCTGCGACGGCCGGCACGATTTCGTGCCGTGGAACTTCCGGAGCGAAATGGCCAACAAACGGGCGGCGGGCTGCGCGTTTGCCATCCTCAACGCACCCGATCCATCCTACAATCCGCGCACCGACAAGCAGATCGACCGGCGATATACGCCGGAGGCGCACGTCGCCGGCAAGCGCGAGAACAAGGTGCGCCTGCAGGAACGGCTGGGCCTGGCGCGGAACCCCGACGCGCCGCTGTTTTTCTGGCCGTCGCGCCTGGACCCGAAGCAGAAGGGGTGCCAGTTGTTGAGCGACATCCTGTACGCGATCGTCTCGGACTACGCAGACGACGGGCTGCAGGTTCTGTTCGTCGCCAACGGGCCGTTCCAGATCTGGTACCATGGCATCGTGCAGCAGCACGACCTCTACGACCGCGTGGCGGTTTGCGATTTCGACGAAGGCCTTTCCCGCCGCGGGTATGCCGCTTCGGATTTCATGCTCATGCCGTCGCGCTTTGAACCGTGCGGCCTGCCGCAGATGATCAGCATGATCTACGGGTCGCTGCCGGTGGTGCACCGGACGGGCGGCCTGCAGGACACCGTGCAGCACCTGGATGTCGCCGCCGGGACGGGAAACGGCTTTGTCTTCGAGACGTACGACAGCGGGGGGCTCCGCTGGGCGGTCGACCAGGCGATGGCCTATTACCGGCTGCCGGCGGAACGGCGGGCGGGGGAAACCGGGCGCATCATGCGCGATAGCGCCGCCCGTTTTACGCATTCGATGACCGCCCGGGGCTACATCGAGCTTTATGAAAACATGCTCAAGCGGCCGCTTGTTAACCCTCTCTGACGATCCCTGGCTGGACCCGTACCGCGACGCCCTGCGCCGCCGCGCGGCGCGCGCGGCGGAAGCCGCGGTTCGCCTGGCGGACGGGCACTCCACCCTGGCCGACGCAGCCGCGGGACACGAGTATTTCGGACTGCATCGGCGCGGCGGCGAATGGATCTTTCGCGAATGGGCGCCCCACGCCGCCGGCATCTGCCTGGTCGGGGAGTTCTCGAACTGGGTGCCGCAGGACGCGTTCCGCTGCCGGCGCACGGAGGCGCCGGGAGTCTGGGAGCTGCGCCTGCCCGGCGGCGCCCTGCGGCACGGGATGCTGTACCGCCTGCACGTCGCGTGGGAGAACGGCGGGGGGGACCGTATTCCGGCCTACGCGCGGCGCGTCGTGCAGGATCCGCATACAAAGATTTTCAACGCGCAGGTCTGGGCGCCGCCCGACCCCTACGTGCCGCGGGAGGCCCGGCCGCCGGCGCCGGCCTTCCCGCTGATTTACGAGGCGCACGTCGGCATGGCCCAGGAGGAAGAGGGGATCGGGAGCTACGACGCGTTTCGGGAGCGCGTCCTGCCGCGGGTTGTGGACGCGGGGTACAACACGCTGCAGTTGATGGCGGTTGCGGAACATCCCTATTACGCCTCCTTCGGGTATCACGTCTCCAGTTTTTTCGCGGCCTCCTCGCGTTTCGGCACGCCCGACGCGCTGCGGCGGCTCGTCGACGCGGCGCACGGCGCGGGGCTGCGCGTGATCATGGACCTGGTCCATTCGCACGCCGTGAACAACGAGGTCGAGGGCTTGTCCCGCTTCGACGGCACCCCGTACCAGTACTTTCACGCCGGACCGCGCGGGCGGCACGAGGCCTGGGATTCGCGCTGCTTCGATTACGGCAAGATCCAGGTTCTTCATTTCCTGCTGTCCAACTGCCGCTTCTGGCTCGACGAGTACCGCTTCGACGGCTTCCGTTGCGACGGCGTCACCAGCATGCTTTACCACGATCACGGCTTCGGGCCTCCCTTCGCCTCCTATGACCGCTACTTCGACGGTTCCGTTGACGAGGACGCCCTGGCTTACCTGACGCTGGCCAACAAACTCATTCACGCCATCCGCCCCGATGCCGTTACCATCGCCGAAGACGTCAGCGGCATGCCGGGCCTTGCGGCTCCCCTTGCCCACGGCGGAACGGGCTTCGACTACCGCCTGGCCATGGGCATCCCCGACTGCTGGTTCAAACTCGCCCGCGACACGCGCGACGAGGACTGGAACATGGGTTATTTATGGCGCGAACTCACCAACCGCCGTCAGGACGAAAGAACCGTGAGCTACGTCGAATGCCACGACCAATCCATCGTCGGCAGCAAAACCATGATCTTCCAACTTATAGACGCTCCCATGTACGACGCCATGCGCGTCGCCGACCGTCACCCGGCGGTCGAGCGGGGCGTCGCCCTCCACAAGATAATCCGCCTGGCGACCCTCGCCACGGCCGG
>JAFGIZ010000021.1 GCA_016929365.1 Lentisphaerota bacterium | reverse complement strand
GTCGGTATGGGGATGGACGAGTTGAGCGTGGCGCCGTCGGCCGTGCCGCTGATCAAGGACGCGATCCGTAGCGTGACGTATGTCGAGGCCCGCGAGCTGGCCGCGTCCGCGTTGACGTGCACGTCGGGCGACGAGGTCCTCGAGCAGTGCCGCGCGCTGACACGAAAGGTTGCACCGGAGCTGCTTGAGCTGATATAAGAACAAAAAAAGGGAGAAAGAGACGATGGGTAATTCAGACTATATTTTCACGTCCGAATCGGTTACGGAAGGGCATCCCGACAAGGTCGCCGACGCCATTTCGGACGCGATTCTGGACGCGCACCTGGCAGGCGATCCGCATTCGCGCGTGGCGTGCGAGACGCTGGTGTCGACGGGCCTGGTGATGGTTGCGGGGGAAATTACGAGCGAGTGCCGCGTCCCGTACGCGGACGTTGTGCGCGAACGGGTGAAAGCCATCGGGTACACCGAGCCGGAGCTGGGGTTCAGCTGCGACACGTGCGCCGTGCTGGTGGCGTTGGACCGGCAATCCCCCGATATTTCCCAGGGCGTCACGGCGGGCCGCGGGTTGTACAAGGAGCAGGGAGCAGGCGACCAGGGTATGATGTTCGGGTTTGCCTGTGACGATACCCCGGAGCTGATGCCGGCGCCGATCATGTTCGCACACCGCCTGACCCGGCGCCTGGCCCAGACACGCCGGTCCCGCAAGCTCGATTTTCTGAAACCGGACGGCAAGTCGCAGGTCTCGGTGCTGTACCGCGACGGCAAGCCGCAGCATGTGACGACCGTGGTCGTGTCGACGCAGCACGCGCCGGACGTGAAGCATCGCGACCTGAAGCAGGCGGTGATCGAGACGGTTATCAAGCCGGTGATTCCCAAGAAGATGTTGACGTCGCGCACGCGCTACCTGGTCAACCCGACGGGCCGTTTCGTCGTGGGCGGACCGCAGGGAGACTGCGGGTTGACGGGCCGCAAGATCATCGTGGACACGTACGGCGGGATGGGCCGGCACGGCGGCGGTGCGTTTTCCGGGAAGGACCCCAGCAAGGTGGACCGCAGCGCGAGTTACATGGCACGCTACGTCGCGAAGAACATTGTTGCCGCGAAGCTGGCGCGCCGCTGCGAAGTGCAGTTGGCGTACGCGATCGGCTTCGCCGATCCGGTGTCGGTACACGTCGATACGTTCGGCACCGGGAGGGTGGGCGACGCGCGCATCGAGAAGGCGGTGCGCGCCGTATTCGGTCTGAAACCGGCCGAGATCATCGAGCAGCTTGACCTGCTGCGGCCGGTCTACGTGCGGACGTCGAATTACGGACATTTCGGACGGCGCCGGAATTTGGATGTCTTTTCATGGGAACGCAAAGACAGGGCGGATGCGCTCAAGGAGGCGGTGTAAGGCATGGCCAGGAAGAAGACGACGACACGCAGGCGGAAGAAGCGGGCGTTCAGCGATTACCGGGTAGCCGATATCGGCCTGGCGGAATGGGGCCGGCGGGAAATTGACCTGGCGGAGCAGGAAATGCCGGGGCTGATGGAGCTGCGGCGGCGTTACCGGAAGACGCAGCCCCTGGCGGGAGCGCGCATTACCGGGTCGCTGCACATGACGGTGCAGACGGCCGTTTTGATCGAGACGCTGCAGGCGCTGGGGGCGCAGGTCCGCTGGGCGAGCTGCAACATCTACTCGACGCAGGATCACGCGGCGGCGGCGCTGGCCGCCGAGGGCGTTCCCGTGTATGCCTACAAGGGCGAGAGCCTCGAGGAGTACTGGGAGTTCACGCACCGGGCGCTGGACTGGGGCAACGGAACGGGTCCGAACATGATCGTGGACGACGGGGGCGACGCCACGCTGTACGTGCATCTCGGCTACAAGGCGGAGACGGATCCCGATGTATTGGAGCGTAAGCCGGGGAGCCGGGAGGAAGGCATCCTGTTCGCGCGCGTGCGGCGCGCCCTGCGCCGGGAAAAGGGGCTTTTTCACCGCATGGCCGAAGGGATCCGCGGCGTATCCGAGGAGACAACGACGGGCGTGCACCGCTTGTACCAGATGTACGAACGGGGCGAGCTTCTGTTCCCCGCCTTCAACGTCAACGACGCAGTGGTCAAATCGAAGTTCGATAACCTGTACGGCTGCCGGCATTCGCTGGTCGACGGGATCTGCCGTGCGACGGACGTCATGCTGGCCGGGAAGGTGGCGGTCGTGGCCGGTTACGGCGACGTGGGCAAGGGGAGTTGCCAGGCGCTGCGGGGGCAGGGCACGCGGGTGATCGTGACCGAGATCGACCCGATCTGCGCGCTGCAGGCCAGTATGGAGGGGTACGAGGTGATGCCCATGGACGAGGCCTGCGAGATCGGCGATATTTTCGTGACCGCGACGGGGTGTTGCGATGTCATTACGGAGAAACACATGCGCCGCATGAAGGACATGGCGATCGTCTGCAATATCGGGCATTTCGACAGCGAAATTCAGATCGAGAAGCTGCAGCGTTACCGCTGGCGCGAAATCAAGCCGCAGGTGGACATGGTGACGTTTCCCGACGGCAAGCGCCTGGTCATCCTGGCGCGCGGCCGGCTGGTCAACCTGGGGTGCGCCACGGGGCACCCGAGTTTCGTGATGTCGAGCAGCTTCTCGTGCCAGGTCAACGCGCAGGTTGAGCTCTTCACGCACCCGGAAAAATACCCGGTGGGCGTGTACGTGCTGCCGAAGGCGCTGGACGAGGACGTGGCCCAATTGCATCTGACCAAGCTGGGTGTGCGGATCGACCGCCTGTCGCGGAAGCAGGCCCGTTATCTCGGCGTGCCGCCGGACGGGCCGTTCAAGCTGGATACCTACCGGTACTGAGGCTTGGCAAGACGGACGTTTATTCTGCTGCTGCTGGGCGTCACCGCGGCGCGGTTGTGGTTCATCACCTCGCTGCCGCTGTCCGGGGACGAAGCCTATCACTGGGAATGGTCGCGCCGGCCGGCCTTCGGGTACTACGACCATCCCGGCCTGACGGCTTACCTGATCCGGCTGTCCACGGCGGTTTTCGGCAGCGAGACGGAATTTGCGGTCCGGTTTCCCGCCGTGCTGTTGCTGACCGCGGCCGCCGCCGCCGCGTACGCCTGCGGCTGCCGGCTGGCGCGGCGCTGGGGCGCCGCGGCACCGGAATGGGCCGGGTTCGCGGCGGGGCTGGCGATCCTGGCGGCGCCGGTGACGGCGGCATTTTCGATTTACATGAGCACGGACCCCCCGCTGCTCTGTTTCTGGATGTTGACCCTTTACTTCGGGGTGTGCGCCCTGGAGGACGGGCGGGGGCTGGACTGGCTGGCCGCGGGCGCGGCCCTGGGGCTGGCCATGTTAAGCAAGTTTCTGGCTTTTCTGTTGATTCCCGCGGCGGGGGCTGCGCTGTTGCTGACGCCGGAGGGCCGGCGGCGGCTGCGCGGTCCCTGGCCGTACGCGGGTGCCCTGCTGGCGCTGGTTGTGTTTGCCCCGTGTCTCTGGTGGAATGCCACGCACGGCTGGGCGACCTTCCTGTTCAACTTTGTGTACCGGCAGGCGGATCTCGAGCCGGGTTGGCGGCACGTGCCGGAGTTCCTGGCCGGCCAGGTCCTGGCGGTGTCGCCGGGGCTGTTTATCTTCGGGGCGGTTGCCGTGTGGCGAGCGGGCCGGCGCGGAACGCGGCAGGGCGACGCGGTGGCCATGTGGGTGGCGGCGGCGGGGGCGCTGCCGCTGCTGTATTTCCTGTTTACAAGCCTCACGCGGCGGGTGGGCCTGCACTGGCCGGCGGTGGGCTGGATGGCGGCGTTGCCGGCTGCCGCGGCGGGGGAACGGCGGAGCCCGCGAAGCCGGATGCTGTGGAGCGTCTCGCTGGCGGCGGCCGCGCTGCTGACGTTGGCGGCGCACGGCGCGCTGCACGTGCCCGTGCGCTGGCTGGCGGCGGCCGGGGCGGAGGGGGATGATAACGGGCGCTTCAGCATGGAGCAGCAGAAGGAGCGTTTCGGCTGGCGTGAGCTGGGGCAGCGGGTGGCCGAGACGCGCGCGGAGATCCGGGACGCCGATCCCGGCGGAGGCGAGGTCTTTATTCTCTGTGACCAGTACGGCCTGGCGGCGGCGACCGCGTTTTACACGCCGGGCCAGCCGGTGACCCATCTCTGGGCGCGCCGGCGGACGCACGGCGAGAACTACCGTTACTGGACCGATTTCGCGGCTTTGGAGGGCCGGAACGCGGTGTACGTGTCGAAATACCGCGGGCGGGCCATCCGGGCGCGGCACCGGCTGCGCCGCCATTTCAAGGGCTTGGACCACCTGGAGACGCTCCCCGTCAGGGTGGACGGCATAAAGGTCCGTGAGTTTTTCCTGAGGCGATGTTATCGTTTTGACGGCCGTACTCCCGATTTCGAGCGGCCGTAAGGAGACACATGCCCGGCATCCACCGTTTTCTGATGGGCTTCCTTCTGGCGGCGTCCGCCGCCGGCGCGGGCGTGCCGGCGGGAACGGAGACGAATGCCTTCTGGTTCCCGGTGGGCGAACGGCTGCGCTACCGCCTGTACTGGGGCTTTATCCCGGTGGGGACCGCGGAGCTTGAAAGCGCCTGGACCGAGTTCGAGGGGCGGCCGCACCTGGCCCTGCGGGCCTGGGCGCGTACGACGGCGATCCTGTCGGCGATTTTTCCCGTGGACGACCGGGTGGAGTCGATCGTGGACCCCGAGACGTTCCTGCCCGTGCAGTACGAGCAGATATTGAACGAAGGCCGGCATCACCGGCACGATCTTTTTACCTTCGATCACGCGGGACGGAAGGCCTACTGGCGTTCGTTGCTGAAGGAGCGCAGCCGGATCGTCGACATCGGACCGGATACGCGGGACGTCTTGACATTGCTGTATGCCATGCGGGCGGAGGGCCTGAGCGTGGGCGAGCAACGCATGTTCCGGGTGGTCGTGGACGAGAAGCTTTACGACCTGTTCGTCGAGGGACTGGAATACGAGATCCTGGAGGCGGCCGGCGCCGGCGACGTGCGCTGTCTTAAGGTGGAGCCCCAGGCGCAGTTCGGGGGGATTTTCGTGCGCAAGGGCCGGGTGCAGGCGTGGTTTACGGATAACGCACGGCGTATCTGCGTGCGCATGACCGGGCGCGTGCCCGTGGCCAGCGTCAAGGCGGTCCTGACGGAAGTGGGCGGGCCGGGCGCATCAGCGTGGGCGGAGTGAGTATGCGTATCCTGCACCGGTACCTGGGCGGAGATTTCCTGCTGGCGTTCGTGCTGACACTCGTGGTGTTCACGTTCGTCATGAGTATCGGTGTGGTTTTCAAGGTGACCGATCTGCTGGCACGGGGGGTGTCGTGGCAGCCGGTCTTCCAGGTCCTGCTGTCGGGCATTCCCGCGGCCCTCATGTTCTCGATACCGGTCAGCGTGCTGACGGCCTGCCTCCTGATGTTCGGGCGGCTGTCGGCCGACGGCGAGATCACGGCGATGCGGGTGTCGGGCGTGAGCGCCTGGAGCATTGCGTCACGCCCCCTGCTGGTCGCTCTGCTGCTGACGGTGCTGTGCATATACATTAACAACGACCTCGCGCCGCGCAGCCACTTTGCGCGGCGGCTGCTGGTGTCGCGGCTGGGTGTCGAGTCGCCGCTGGAACTTCTGGACGAAGGCCGTTTTATCAACGACTTCGCGGGGCTCACCATTTACCTGGGACGGCGCGAAGGAGACCGGGTGCGCAACGTGCGCATTTACGACGAGCGCGGCGGCGTACGGCGCGAGATCCGGGCGGGTACGGGGTCGATCCGCGTCTCGACCAACCGCATGGACCTGGTGTTCGACCTCCGGGACGTCCGGGTGGATCCTTTCAGTGCGGACCGTCCGGGCCCGGCTTTCTGCGAGCGGTGGACGACCCGCGTGCCGAATGCCCTGCGTTCGCGCACCTATCGCAAGCACGCGGACGATATGTCGTTCGGCGAGCTGCTGGTCGGCATGCGGCACACGCGGGCCGCGTTTCCGGAACTGGAACCGGGAGACGTGCGGGCGGAGCGGATGGCGCTTGCGGTTGAATGCAACAAGCGGCTGGCCCTCTCCGCGGCCTGCCTGGCGTTCGTCTTGATCGGGGTGCCGCTCGGCATCAAGGCCCACCGCAAGGAGTCGTCGATCGGCGTGGCGATGAGCCTGGGACTCGTCTTCAATTTCTATCTGTTCATTATCGTGGCGGAATCCCTGGCGCGTCAACCGGCCCTGCGTCCGGACCTTATCGTCTGGCTGCCCGTGCTGATCTCGGTGGGGCTGGGCAGCTGGCTGATGCAGCGTACGAACTAGCCGTTTTCTCCCGCTCGCGGCCTCCGCCGGGGCGGGTGCAGCCCCGGGACGGGGGGCGGCGTTTTAGGTTTTATTTGCGGCGGCGATATGCTACGCGTATCCATTGCCCGCCGGGGAT
>JAFGIZ010000207.1 GCA_016929365.1 Lentisphaerota bacterium | reverse complement strand
CGTCGATATACACTTCCCGCGCACTCTCCTTCGGCACGGTATCCGTCGTCATGATCGCCCGCGCCGCGTCCCCGCCGCCCGTCTCGGCCAACGCCGCCGCCGCCGCCGGAATACCGGCCTCCAGCCTGTCCATCGGCAACGGCACGCCGATCGTCCCCGTCGAGCAGACGCATACCTGCCCCGCGTCCACGCCGAGCGCCGCGGCCGCCGCTGCGGCCGTCCGCGCCGCGTCCCGCGCTCCCGCCGCCCCCGTGCACGCGTTGGCGTTCCCGCTGTTGATGACGACAGCCGCGCAGATCCCCCCCGCAACCCGCTCCCGGCACAGTTGCACCGGCGCAGCCTGCACGGCATTGGTCGTAAAGACACCCGCCAGGACCGACGCCGGATCCGACCGGAGCAGCGCCAGGTCCGGCTTCGCGCGCTTGATGCCCGCGTGAACACCCGCCGCCCGGAAGCCCCGCGGAGCCGTTACGCCGCCTGGAATAGTCGCGATGTTCATAATCGCACGAGAATCACGGAAGCCCGGAAGCCACGGAGACGCGCCGGCCGCTCTACCGCTTCGAGAACTGGAACCGCTTGCGGGCGCCCGGCTGTCCGGGCTTCTTCCGTTCCTTCATCCGCGCGTCGCGCGTCAGGCAACCGCTGTTCTTCAGCACCTCGCGCAACGACGCATCCCACTCGGTCAAGGCGCGCGCCAGGGCATGGCGCACCGCCCCCGCCTGTCCCGCAATCCCCCCGCCGTTCAAAGTGGCCCGGATATCGAACTTGCTTTCCGAATGCGTCAACTTCAACGGTTGCTCGATATAGCTGCGCAGCGCCTCGCTCGGAAAGTACGCATCCAGCGGCCGGCGGTTCACCCGCCATACCCCCGTACCCGGCTTAAGGGTGACGCGCGCGACCGCGGTCTTGCGACGTCCCGTTGCTCCCACTTCCGTTACTGCTTCAGCCACGTTGTGTCTCCCTTCCCGCCAGTTGCGCCTGGTGCGGGTGATCCGGCCCCGGGTACACCTTCAGGCGGCGCAACATGTGACGGCACAGGTTGTTCCCGGGCAGCATGCCCTTGACCGCGTTCAAAATCAGGCGCTCCGGATGGCGCGCACGCACCAGCGAGGCCTTCTCCTCCTTGTGTCCGCCACGGTGCCCGGTGTAACGCGCATAGATCTTCTGTTCTTCCTTCCGCCCGGTCAACACCACCTGCGCGGCATTGACCACCACCACGAAATCGCCGCTGTCCACGTGCGGCGTATACGTGGGACGGTCCTTGCCCCGCAGCGCGTCCGCGATTTTGACCGCGAGGCGCCCCAGGGGCTGGCCCGCCGCATCCATCACGCGCCAGGCGCGCGTGCTGCCCGGATCCTTTGCCAATGACGTCTTCATGCCTCTTTCTGTCCCCAAAAGCGGCGCACCATACCCCGTCCCAAATACCTTGTCAACCCCTAAGGCGGGCTTTCGCCCGCAATTCGGTTCCGGGCCCACGCAACGGCCCGGCTTCACGGCCCGGCCCGCTCCTCGAGGCGCCGCAGCGCATCGCCGTATTCGCGCTCCTCCAGCTCCAGCAGCCGCCGCACTTCCGGGTCCACGTCCGGCGCTGCCGGAACACCCGCCGCTTCCGGCGCGCGCTCCGCCTCCGCCGCCTCGTCACCCGGCTCCGGGTCCACCAGCTTGCTGTCCGACCAGCCCCGTTTCCATAAACCCTGCGTGTGCACCGCCTCGCGGCGGCGCCGCGCGTCCGCGGCAATCTGCTCCGGCGTATCCATGACGTACGGCGTAATAAAGACAATCACCTCGTTGCGTCCCTTCTGCTTGCGCGTCGAGCGGAACGGATAGCCCAGGATCGGTATCTCCGACAGGAGGGGAACGCCCGCCTCCGTGTCCGACTGCGTATTCTGCACCAGGCCGCCCAGGACAATGGTCTCGCCCGTCTGCACCGCGATGGTCGCCTCCAGCTTCCGCGTGGTCACCACCGGCCATTCCTGCTCGTTGATCGTCTGCACGCCCGAGACATTGTCGATCGTCTGCTCCAGCTCCATGACCACGAACTTTTTCTCGTTGATGCGCGGCGTCACCGTCAACACGATGCCGACCTTCTTCGTCTCCACGTCGTCTTCGTAAAAGGGATTGTCCCCGCCCCCGACGTACTTTTTGCCCTTGTAGAAATACCGCTCCGTGGACACATCGATCGTCGCCGCCTTGTTGTCGGTCGTCAGAATCACCGGCGAAGACAGAATCCGCGTGCGCGAGTCCGAGGCTACGAAACGGAGAACCATGTCCAGGTTCAGATCGAAAAACGTCAGGTAGTAACTCAGCCCCGCCAAAGCCCCGGCGTCTCCCGCGGGGAACGCGTCGATCGTCGTCAGCGCCGTCGGGTCGACGATCTGCAGGCCGCCCCCGCCCCCGCTGCCGGCGAAAGCCGTGATCGGCGTCCGCCCGTTCATGTCTTCCTTGTACGAGATCATCGCCCGCTGAAGCCAGTCGATCCCGCTCTCCAGGGTATCGTCCAGGCTCACTTCCAGGATGACCGCCTCGATCAGAACCTGCGAGAGCATCATGTCCATGTCCCGCACGATCTCCTCCAGCATCGCCAGGTCCCCCTTGCTGGCCATGATGATCAGCGAGTTGGTCCGCTCGTCCGAAAGAATCTTGATGTTCTCCGTCGAGAGTTCGCCGACCTTCGACTTCGCCGCTTCCTGCCGCCGCCCCTGCTCGACGCGCTGCACGTATTCCCGCAAGGCGGCGCTCTCGCCCTCTCCCGCCCCGCCCGCCGCGGCGGCGCCCCCGCCTTCCTCATCCGAGGCCGCGCCGATCAGGTCATTCAACATTCCGGCAACCGCTTCGGCCTCCGCGAATTCCAGCCGGAACACCTTGACGACCACGTCCGGCTCCGTCTCCACGTCGAGCACCCGGATGATCTTGTCGAAGAACGCCATGTTCTCGGGCCGCGTAATAATGATCAACAGGTTCGTGCGGTCGTCCGCGACAATCTGCACCTTGCCCCGGATAATGCCCCGCTCCGCCTGTTCGATGATCTCCGCCGGCAATGCTTCCGGCTCCGACGGCTCCGTACGCCGGGCGCGGATCACGCCCGGCACCGCCGGCGTCCGCGGCTCCGTCTCGACACCCGGCGCACCCGCCCGCTTTAACGCCGGCACCGTGGAGCGCGCTTCCTCCTCCTTGCGCTGCTCCGCGAGGAGCTCCTCCAGCTTGGCCTTGATTTCCGACGCCTTGGCATAGCGGATCGCCACGACGTTCGGCTCCTCCCGCTGTTCCGCCGGCTGGTCGATATAGCCGATGATCTGCGCGATCCGGTTGACGTTCGCCGCCGTATCCGTAATCAGGATGCTGTTGGTCCGCTCGAAAATGTGGATCTGCCCGTACGGGTGCTTCAACGGCTCGATCGCTTTTTTAGCCTCTTCGATCTCAACGTATTTCAAGGGGATCATCTGGCTGACCAGCGTGTCCGTCTCGGGCAGCGGTTCCTCCTCCAGGGATTCCCGGATCGGCATGCCCGTCTGCCGGGCCTGCGCGTTGGGTACGGCCTTGATGAACTTCTCCCCCACGGGCAGCAGCGCCACGCCGTTCATGTTCAGGACCGTTTCGATGGCCTGCAGGTACTCCTCCAGGGTCAGGTTGCCCACGCTACGCAGCGTGATGCTCGCATTGGGCAGCTTGGGGTCCGGCAGTACCGTCCGCCCCGTCTTCTCCGCGTAGTCGTCCAGGACAATCGCCAGGCTGGACTCGTAAAAGCTCAGGCGCGACGGCGGCGCCTCCGCCTTGCCCGCCGGGATCTGCGCGGCGGCGCCCGCCGCCAACCAGAGCACGACCAGGACCGCCGCCCCCGGCGTCCCGCACCTGCTCTTCGCTTTCCGGTAGTTGCGCTTCACTCCTCGGCCCTCGCCCCGTCGCGCTCTCGGGTAT
>JAFGIZ010000206.1 GCA_016929365.1 Lentisphaerota bacterium | reverse complement strand
TTGGATGTTGAGACACAAGCACTACAGCATCGATGAGCTCGAATCGATTGAGTCGTGATGGTCAGGCGTCAACATGTGAACGTTATCCATTTTTTGGGGTCATTCAAAAGCGGACGCCTGATGCCCGTGCGGCATCGGCTAATCCGCAGTCGGACTTGAATATCCAGCAGCCCACCGGGATCGTCCCATGTCCACGAAAGCGCCATCCATGTTTTGGAAGGGTTCCGGGATGGGTTCGGTAGCCCCAGTTTTGTGGCGGTACGACCTCACCCCGTGGCAGGTGCCGGCACGCAACCCGTAGCGACGCCTGCCCGAAGCAGCGGGGCGCCGCGCCGTCTCCCTCCACGCCGGCCGCGCTACCCGCTCTGCAGCAGCATGATGGGCAGGAGCATGATCCGTCCGTTCGATTCGTGTTCCAGGCCGCCCTTTTCCAGCACGGACGAATAATCAATCGTCAGCTTCCCGCGATCGTCAATCGTAAAGGCAACCAGGACAAAATCCACCTGCTTGTCTCCGCGATTAACCGGCGGTTTCCAGGGCAGGTCCATCCTTCATGCCTCCTAACGGGCTCTCCGCTCCCGTGACGTAAAGAAAGCCTAATTCGTGCCAACATCAGCATGAAGGGTCCGCCGATCACGTAAATCCCTCTTAGGGCCGGAGATATGAAAAGGACCGGCAGCGCGCCGAAACAGGCTGCGAAACCCCCGCCGCACAGCCCCGCGACCCGGAACCGGACAGACCGCCGGACACCCCGCCGTGGACCAGGCAGCCCCCGGCCCGTATGTAACTTGCTTGCGGATAGTATCTTATGTTAAGTTAAAAGCCTGTTAGCGGGTTCTCGCCCGCGTCCGCCCGAATATGTCGCACGTTTCGCTGTAAAGCGTGAGACAACCGGACTATAAACAAGCGGAAGCGTTTATTAACAGATTGTCCACACCCCCCGGCGGCGCTCCAAACGGTCCCGTGCGCGGCCGGCCCCGCTTTTTTGTGGCAGCAGGAACAGGCCCTCTGTATAGTGCGCGAAACCGCGAATCACGAAACGCCAGAAACAACCGCAAAGCCGGGAAAGGACGCTATGAGTATCCGGGAAATAACGCTGGAATCCCTCGACGCCGGGCAATTCATCGAGACCCAGGTGGCCGCTATCCGCGAGACGGTCGGCGGGGAAACCGCCATTAACGCCCTCTCCGGCGGCGTGGACTCGTCGGTCGTCACGATGCTGGGCCATAAGGCGCTGGGGAGCCGCCTGAAGTCGTATTTCATTGAAAACGGCCTGATGCGGGAAGGCGAGCCGGAACAGATCGTCGGCTGGTTCGAAGCGCTGGGGGTCAAGGTGGACGTCGTCGATGCCCGCGACAAGTTCTTTGCTGCGCTCCAGGGCATCACCGACCCGGAAGAAAAACGGGAACAAGGCATTACCCAGGTTTTTTACAAGGACGTGTTCGCGAACCTGGTCAGGAACAGCGGCGCCAGGGTCCTGCTCCAGGGCACAAACTACACCGACGTCGAAGAAACCGCCGCCGGCGTCAAACGCCAGCACAACGTATTCGAGCAGATCGGCATCGACCCCCAGGAAGCCTTCGGATACAAGGTCCTGGAGCCCATTCTGCAGCTCCGCAAGCCGGCGGTCCGCGCCGTGGGCCGGGCCCTGGGCCTGCCGGCCGACATCACGGAACGCCCGCCGTTTCCGGGCCCGGCGCTCGCCGCCCGCGTTATCGGCGAAGTCACCCCCGAACGCATCGCCGTGGTGCGCCGGGCCACGGCCATTGTCGAAGACGCGCTAAACGGGTGCGGCGCCTTCCAGTACCTGGCCGTTCTGCACGAGGACCGGGTAACCGGCCTGCGGGACGGGAAGCGTGATTTCGGGGCCCAGATCGAGGTCCGCTGCTGGGAAAGCACGGACGCCGTCACCGCCGCCCCGACCGAGCTGCCGTTCGCCACGCTGCGCTCCATCGCCGACCGTATCGTCACCGAGGTGCCAGGAGTGGTCAGCGTCACCTACAACATCGCCACCAAGCCGCCCAGCTGCATCGAAGCGGTCTAAACGAGGTTCTCGGAACGCAGCGTCTGAAGGAAAAACCAAGGAAAACCATGCCGAAACTGAACCATATTGACAAAGTGATGATCATCGGGTCGGGGCCGATCGTAATCGGGCAGGCCTGTGAATTCGACTATTCCGGCACCCAGGCCTGCAAGGCCCTGCGCGCCCTGGGCTACAAGATTGTCCTGGTCAACTCCAACCCGGCCACGATCATGACCGACCCCGGCATGGCGGACGCCACCTACATCGAACCCCTGACACTGGAATCCATCGAAAAGATCATCGCGCGGGAGCGGCCCGACGCCCTGCTGCCGAACCTGGGCGGTCAGTCGGGGCTGAACCTGTCGTCGGAGCTCCACCAGCGGGGCGTGCTTAAAAAGTACGGCGTGCGCATTATCGGCGTCCAGGCCGACGCGATTGAACGCGGCGAAGACCGGCAGGCTTTCAAGAACACCATGCACGGCCTGGGCCTCGAACTGCCCCGCAGTGAAGTCGCCCGCAGCGTGACCGAAGCGGAATCCATTGCCGCCGGCCTCGGTTACCCGGTCGTCGTGCGCCCGGCCTACACGCTGGGGGGCACGGGCGGGGGACTCGTGTACAACGTCGAAGAACTGCGCACCGTCGCCGCGCGCGGCCTGACCGCCAGCCTCGTACACCAGGTCCTGATCGAAGAATCCGTGCTGGGCTGGGAAGAGCTCGAACTGGAGGTGGTCCGCGACGCCAGGAACCAGATGATCACCGTCTGTTTCATCGAGAATATCGACGCCATGGGTGTCCATACCGGCGATTCCTTCTGCTCCGCGCCCATGCTGACCATCGACGCACGGCTCCAGAAGAAGCTGCAGGACGATGCCTATGCCATCGTCGAGGCCATCGAGGTCATCGGCGGCACGAACATCCAGTTCGCCCACGATCCCGC
>JAFGIZ010000205.1 GCA_016929365.1 Lentisphaerota bacterium | reverse complement strand
CTGGATGTTGGATGTTCAAATCCTCTTCGCCTCGCACTCGGAGAATGCCCTCAATAGCCTCAGGCATCAACTTCTGAACGATACCAAGGCATGAGATTCCTCGACTCCGCTTCGCTCCGCTCGGAATGACCGTGCAGAGCCTGTCATCCCGAGCGAAGTTGAGGGATCTTCATCTCCATGCAATAGGTCACAGTATTTGCGACGACGTGTACTAAGCCAATCTAGACAAACTACTTACCGATGCAAAAGCGGCTGAAAATGCGATCGAGCATATCCTCGTGTGTCGCGCGTCCGATAACGGCGGCCAGTGCGTCCAGCGCGGACCGTGTATGTGACGCGGCGCAGGCGCTCATGTCGTCGGCGGGGCCTGCCTCGTCAAGAACCGACCGGGCTTTTTTGACTTCCTGCAGGGCCTGCGCCACGAGGGTGCGATGCCGCTGGGAGATGACCGCGTGCGGCGGGGCGTCCGTATGAACGGACAGGGTTTCGGCAATGGCGGCGCGAATGCGTGGAAGCTCCGTATCGGTCAACAGGGAAACCCATAGGGGCGGGAGCTTCGTCGCCGGAGGCTCGCAGCGGCGTCCCAGGTCCGTCTTGTTCAGGATCGGGATGGTGGACGCTCCCGGCAGCCGCGCCAGGGCCGCGCTGTCTCCGGGATCGAGCGGCTCCGACGCATCGAGCACATACAGGACCACGTCGGCTTGTGCGATCAGCGCCTGGGCACGGCTCACGCCCTCGCGCTCGATACGGCACAGACTTTCGCGCAGTCCTGCCGTATCATTCAGCCGGACCGGTATACCGTCGATCACCACGGTCTCTTCGATCGTGTCCCGCGTGGTGCCGGGACTGTCGGCAACGATAACCCGCTCGGCGTTGACGAGCCGGTTAAAGAGTGTTGACTTTCCGACGTTCGGCTTGCCGCCGATCACGACGCGTGCGCCTTCCCGCAACAGGCGGCCCTCGTGCCAGGTTGCCAGGAGCGCTTCAAGCCGTTGCCGCATTTCGTCCAGCCGCGCCTGCAGGTCGGCGGGAACCGCATCGGGAAGGTCCTCTTCGGGAAAATCCAACGTTCCCTCCACATCGGATGTTACATTAAGCAAATCGTTGTATATATTTGTCAGCCAATCACTTAATGACCCTTCAAGCTGATCCAGCGCTGCGGCGGCGGCCCGGTCGGAGCGGGCGCGGATGAGGTCGGCGACGGCTTCGGCCTGCAGAAGATCGAGGCGGCCGTTGAGAAACGCGCGGCGGGTGAATTCGCCCGGCTCGGCCGGGCGCGCCCCGGCCGCCAGCACGGCTTCCAGCGTGCGGCCGGCGCAGGCGCGCCCGCCGTGGGTTTGAATTTCGAGGACGTCTTCGCGTGTGTAGCTGTGCGGCGCCCGGTAGACCAGGACAATGGCTTCATCCAGCGCGTCGCCGGAGGCGCCGCGGATACGCGCGTGGAAAAACGTTCCGCCGGGTCTGCCGGAAGGGGGCTGTACCCCCTCCTGCACGAGCCGGTCCCCGATCGCCAGACTGCGGGGTCCCGAAACACGCACCACGGCGATCCCGGCCTCGCCGGGCGCGGTGGCGATCGCGGCAATTGTATCGAGCTCTGCGGTCATGGTGCCGCCGCACGATAGGCTGCGGCCATGACCGTGGCAAGGGCTTTCCGTCCGGGCGCGTTACCGCCCGCCGGCGGGCTTCAACTCCACGGCCGCGGCCGGTTCGAGAACGCGGAACGCGAAGGATTCGGTGATAAAGAACCGCACGGTATTGCCTTCGTGGCCGGCGTACCCGATTGAGAAATCCTGGCCCAGCGTCAGCTCGAAATCGCCGCCGCGCTTGCTGACCACCGCGCCCCCGGACAGCGCCGGGCTCCACCGCAACCCGCCGCCGCCCAGCATATCCTGGATACGCGCCTTGAGGGGATAGCCCCTGCCGTCACCGACGGAGACGGTCTGGTACGGATCCCGGCCGAGGATCAGTTCGAACGGGCCGCCGATGCCGTTTGCCTGAATGGCGTGGACGGCGTCTTCGATCGCCTGGGCGAATCCGTTGGCCTCCTTGGGCAGCCGAACCGGCTTGTTCTCGGTCGCTTCCAGGATCCCCAGCATGCAAGCCTCCGAAAAGCCTTTATATACGGTCTGTTCCTCGCAAAGCGCCGCCTGCTGCGCCGCCTTGACGACGGGCGCCAGCTCCGGCGTCTTGCCGCCGCGGGCGAGGGTATCCAGGTCGGCCACGTCCAGGTCGAACGGGGCGCGAATTTCCACGAGCGGCAGGACCTGGCGCCGGCCCCAGTTTACGCCTTTGACCGGCTGCCCGTTGCCCGCCTCAATCGCACCGAGGTTCACCGCGGCATGGGCCCAGCCGTGCGGGCCGTCCACGTCCACCACGGCGCGGGCCGAGAGATTACCCTTCAGAATCTGTGCCGCCTGCGCGTCGATCTCGCTCCAGGCTGCGTCCGTAATGGGCGCCAGTGATCGTTTCAAGAAATCCGTCATGATCGCCTCCCTGTCCAGTGCGAGTTCAAGTCCGTTCAACCCCTGCGCGCACAGCGCGCCCGTTCACCCGGATGTTTTTGCGCTTTTCCGAACGGGAAGTCAAACCATCATTGACGGCAGCCGCCAAAAACACGAGGATCAAGCCGGAAATAGAAGAAGCATACGGAACCGGAAAGGAGTGCTGCCATGCCGGAATTTTCATCGCCTTTCAGCGGACTCGCCAACGACCGCAAACTGACCCCCTCGGAACTCATCCGCGCCATGCGGTATATGATCGCGGCGGAATACGAAGCGGTGCAGCTCTACATGCAGTTGGCCGAATCCACGGACAATACCCTGGCGCGCAACGTCCTGATGGACGTGGCGGACGAGGAGCGCGTGCACGCCGGCGAGTTTCTGCGCGTCCTGCACGAGCTGGCGCCCGACGAGGCCGCCAAATACGAAGAGGGCTCCCGTGAAGTCGAGGACGAGTTTCTCGGCGGCGGGCCGGGAGGAAGCACGGACGCCGAAACCGGAGCCGGCGAAGCGCCACCGGCCGGCCGCGACGGCAGCCTCGGCATCGGCAGCCTGAAATAACCGGTCCGTTCCCGTCCCGGTCAGTCCAGCACCACCTCTTTGCCGGTTTTGGCCGATTTGTAGATTGCCAGGATCAGGGCCACGGGTTTGCGCGCCTGCGGGCCGTTGATAATGGGCTGGCGGTCGTTGAGAATGGCCCGGCAAAAGTCCTGCACCTGGGCGGTGTGCCCGTACCAGCCGATGGCTTTGGGGTCCGCGGCCCCGCCCGGCCCGCCTTTCCCGGCGGGCTTCCGCGTGCGGAACCGTTTTGCCAGGTCGACCGGCTGCTCCTTGTGTACGCCCTTGACCAGCCGGCTCGTCCAGCAGCGCACGCCGTCGTTCGACAGCACCAGGCTCCCTTTATCGCCGTGAATCTCGGTGCGGGAGGGTTGTGCGGGAATCACCGAGGTGGTGCCGACGATCGTGCCGTACGCGCCGCTCTTGAACCGCACCACGGATACCGAGGTGTCTTCCACCTCGATCTCGCGCACCTGGGTGCCGGAATACGAAAAGACGCTCGCGACGTCGTCGCCCATGAGCCACAGCAGGGCGTCGATGCCGTGCACGCACTGGTTCATCAGTGCGCCGCCGCCGTCCAG
>JAFGIZ010000204.1 GCA_016929365.1 Lentisphaerota bacterium | reverse complement strand
GGATCCGGTCTTTGATCCCTACACGATGCCGGATGTGCTCTGGCTCTCCCTGGAAGCCGCCCATGGCGCTGTGCGGCACTTGACTCTCTACGGCAAGGCCGGCGAAACCCGGCGCGGCGCGCAGCTCTGCCGCGTGACGCTCGACGCCTCGGATTTCCCGCTCGATGTTACCCTGCTGATGAACTCCCGGCATTACCGCCTGGAACTTTCCGGCGGCGCGCGTACCAGCGACGGCGCTCGATCCGGCGCCCACGGACTGAGCCCGGCGTTCCGGACCGGTTCGCTGAAGTTGGGGCTGCGGGCCGTCAATCACCGCCAGGGCGTCCGAACCCGCCTGGTCCTGTCCGAGGCGGACATCTTTCTGACGCCGGGCGATGAGAGCCCGCCACCCTTCCCGGCCCGGCCCGCCGAGACCGCACCGCCCCCGGCCGTGGTGGAAATCCGGCCCGACATCGCGCTGCGCGTGGAAGACCGGACCCGCATGCCGCGCGTGTTCGGCATCACCGCCAACGGCTGGACCCGCGGGGACGCCGCGGAGGCCGTGCGGGCGCTGAACCTGAACAGCGGGCGCGCCTATCTCTGGCCGTTCGCCGATTCCCGCTGGCGGCGCGAACACGAGGACTTCGCGCCCCCGCCCGTCACCCCGGGCGCCGTCCAGCAATACGGCCATTCCGGCGGCGTCTCCGCGGAAGACGTCCCGGCGCAATTCGCTCGGTTCTTCGACCAGGATCTCGAGGCCCTGATGCAATCGTGGTGGGAACGGGCCGCCGGATCCGGGCAGGCGCTGCAAACCGGCCTGTTCGCCCGCTGGGGTATAACCAACGGCCTGGTCTACCATCCGGGCGGCGCGCTGGACGACGGCTTGATGCGCGCCTTTCCGGCCGGCCTGAACGCCTTTTTCGATGCCTATATCGGCGTGATCCGGCGGAATAACCCAGACCTCGACATGGATTTCGTCCAACTCAGCAACGAGCCGAACTATGCGCATTTCACCTGGCCGTTCCGCTCGCAGCGCGAGGCGGCGGAGGCGTGGATCGAGATCTTCAACCGGCTCGATGCGCATCTGCGCGAGACGCACCCCGGCACGCGCCTGCTCGGCCCCTGCCTGGCGAGCGGAACCTTCTTCTCGTGGGGCGGATGGCAGGATTGGACGGAACCGCTTCTCGAAGGGGCCGCGTTCCCGCTGAGCCACTATAACTACCACTGCTATGACGAGGGAGCCTACACGCACCTGGCCTGGCAGGAGATGCTCCAGGCCCGGGCCGACGCCCTGGGCCGCCCCCGCCCGCGAGCGGTCGTGACGGAAATGAACTACCGGCTCGACCGCGGCGCGCCCGAGGACAACCGGCGCCGCGTCCGCTGGTGGGCGCAGCATCTGTTCACCGCCCTGGAACATCCGGACAAGGCGGACATCTACAATTACTTCCTGGCCGCTTTTCGGAAATTTACCGCGTCCAACCTCTTTCATAAGGAAGACGGTGAGTGGAAGGCGAACGACACGTACTGGCTGTACTGGACCCTGGCCGACCTGCGGGGCCGCCTGCTCTACGCGGGGCCGGTCGGCGATCGGCGCCTGCGGGTGGCCGCCGCCGCTCCCGCCTCCGACCGCATCGTGGCCGCCGTCTTTAACGACGCCGACGTGCCGCGGAAAATCCGCCTCGTCCCCGCGGGCCCGTTCGCGGACGTCCTGGCGGCGGCGGAAACGCAGTGGCGCTTTGCGCGGTACGACGACGTCCTCGGCCCCATCGGGCACGGCGAGGCGCCTGCCGTTTCGGAAAACGGCGTCCTGTACGCCGTGCTGGCGCCGGGCGAAGTACGCACCGCCTCCTGGAAACTGCCCCGCCCGATCGAACCGCGTGAAACCGTTCATCGGCATTCGTTCTACAGTCCCGTGACGGGAGCGGCATTCGAGGACTCGCTGACCGTTCCGCTGGCGACGCCGCGCCCGCCGACCGAGCGCGAATCGGTCTGGCTTCGCGTGGGCGTCAACGGCGACGATCTGCTTCGGGCGCGCGGCCTGCGGTTCGCGATGAACGGGTGGAACGAGGCGGTGTACTGGAACGAAGCCCCGCCGCAGGTGGATACCGGGCAGCGCACCGACTGGTGGATCGAGTTGCCGCTCGACCGGAACACGATCCGGCGGGAAAACGCGCTGCACCTCTCCCATGCCGACGCTCCCTACCGGTTGATGTTCGCGGCGGTGGTCTATCGCGAGCATCCGGACGCCGCCTCGGCCCGGGCGGGGCACCGGGACGCCCTGAACCTGCGCCGCGGGCGGGTCCAGGCCGCGCTGCGGCCGGTGGGCATGATGATGTCGGGCGACCGGAAGCCCGGCGGCGTCGCAATTCGCAACGCCGACGCTGCGCACCGCGCGTACGAGGTCCGGCTGCGGCTTCCCCCCTCGCTGCGGCTGGAGGATCCGCCCGCTTCGTGGACGGTCGAGGTGCCGCCCGGCGAATCGAGAGACGTGGCGTTTACCCTTGAAGCCCTGCCTGTCAATCAGCAGGCGTCGGGCGAGGTGTCCGTCGCAGTGACGGCCGACGGCATGCTTCCGCGCGCGGACGCGGAGCCGGTCACGGTCTATCCCCGCCGCGTCGTGCCCTTCGCGGCCGAACCGCCCGTTCCGGACGGGCAGCTCGACGAGTGGACGGGCGAACCGTTTGCGGCCGTCGCCGCAGACGGCCTGGAAAGCCGCGCCTGGCTGGCCTGGGACGCCGAAGCCCTCTACCTGGCCGCGGATGTGACAACCGGGACCTCGCCGCAGCAGCCCGCCAGCCTGGAGAATTTCTGGGGGCAGGACAGCCTCGAGCTGTTCGTCGATCTCGGCAACCAGAAGGCCGCGCAGTATGACCGGGACGACCTGCAGCTCTTTCTCTGCCCGGTGGGCCTGGACGGCGGCGCGGCGTTCGGCGGCCGGGTGGTGCGCCGCAAACGCGGCGACACGGTGGACGTAACGGACATCGTGGCGGATCCCGATATTCGAACGGCCGCCGCGCCGCACGACACCGGCTACCGCCTCGAGGCCGCGGTGCCGTGGGCCGTCATCGCGCCGGACGCGCAGGTCGCAGGAGACCGGCGGGTGGGGCTTAACGTGGCGCTGAACCACCGGGACCCCGGCGGTGGATCGTTTTTCTCGGACTCCCTGCTCGGACTCGGCGGCAAAGGCCATGCCTCCCCGCAACAATGGCCCGCGGTGATTCTCAACGCCGGGGGAGACGCGTCCTCCCGCTGAGCCGCGGTCCCCTTACGGCCGCTCGAGCAGCAGCCAGCCGAACGCGTCCGGGTCCCACGGCTGGATACCGTCATAGAGCCCGAGCGCCGAGGGGTCGTGCTGGACCGTCTTGTCGGCATCGTCGCGGTCGTTAAAGGAGATCGCGAGGCCCGTCGACTTCACGAGCTCGTCCGGCCGCGCTCCCAGCACGGTCCAGGGAATGGCCGCTTCGTAGACCTGGGTTTGATCGTCGCGGCAGACGACGGACAGGGCGACCCGGCCGGCCGGGATCAGGCCCAGCGGCAGTGTTTCGGGATCGTAGGAGCGCCCGCGCCAGCATTGCGGACCGGCTTCGGTCAGGGCCAGGTTCAGGATTGACCAGCGCGCGCGGGTCCCGGCATCGGCCACCGTGTTGCCCGTCTCGACCCGCACGCTTCCGAGATCCAGGTTGAACCCCACCTGCAGGCTGTCCCCGTTCCAGGTCCACGTATCTTCGAACGGCTGCACAAAACGGTCGTCCCGGACCT
>JAFGIZ010000203.1 GCA_016929365.1 Lentisphaerota bacterium | reverse complement strand
GGCTCCTGCCGCGTCCGTCCCCGTCCGGCGAGCCCGAAACAGGCGACGCGGCGCCGGCCGCGTCTTCCCGTGAGCACCCCATGGTCTGGGGGTGGGTCATGGCCTCTTTTCCGCTGAGCTACAATTATGCCTTTCTGCGGGATCGGCCGCTTGCCGGGTCCACCGGCGACCCCGTGCAGGACTGTCTGATCTGGATCAACCAGGCCAAGGAAGCGGGGCTGGACGGATTTCTTGTCTCCGGAAATCCCCGCCGGATCTATTTTGAACGCATGCTGGAGAACTACCGTAACTGGGTGGCGGCCGCCGCGCTGGCGGACTTTAAAATCGGACTGGAGTTCGAGTGTTATTTCGCTTCGCCCGAGGACGTGATTGAAGGCTTCCAACTCGTATACGACACATTCGCCCATCACCCCAATATCTATAAGGAAGACGGCAAGCCGGCCTTGTGGTTCTGGCTCAGAAACAGCGAGGCCAGGCCGCCCCTGGACGATTACCGCACCGGCAGCGGCACCTACCCCCTTCAGGCGTGGGAAAAGATCGTAACCGCATGCAGAACATACGCAGGAGGAGACGTCTTCCTGTATGCCTGCATGTACGATCGGGTGCGCAAAGGGAGAACCGACGGCTACAGCGATTACGAAGCGAATACACTTATGCCCCTGTGGGACGGGTTGTGGGAATTCGGCGGGCTTCACAGCCTGGTCTTCGCCTACAACAAGGGACTGGAAGCTGTCATCGAAGCCATGCGCAATTATCGGTTCGGCGCCCGGCAGGCGGGCAAACCGTATGTCGCCGGGCTCACCCCCGGCTTCTGGAGGGCGGAGGCGGGGTGGTTTGCCGATCCGGTCGGCACAAGCTGGTACCGCGCCAACTGGGAAGAGATCTTAAGACTCCGCCCCGACGGGGTCATGATCCAATCCTGGAACGACTATTCCGAAGACGCGCAGATCGCCCCCAGCGTACGGGCCGGGCGTTGCCTGCTGGAACAGACCCGATATTATGCCGACCGGCTGCACCGTCGCCCGCCCCTCCGGTATGACAAGCCCCGCGTCTGGATCAGTCATCCTTCGGAAACGGCCAGGGGGGACGAGGTCTATGTGGAACTTCTGAGTCTGCCTAACAGCGAGGGCGGATTTACGGTGCGAGGCCAATGGCAGAACCAGGCGGGAAGCGCCCTGGAAGAAATAGAAAAAAACTTCAACGGCAACGAGATGGAAGCGATGATCTTCCGGCTTCCGCTTGCGGTCTATCGCGATGCGGCCGCACTGCGTTTGAAACTCGAGATGCAGGCCGGAAAACGAAAAGACGGCATCACAACGCGTTGGCAGTTCCTGAATCCGATCAACCGCTACGACAAGTTTACCAGTCGCTACCTCTGGGACGAACAGGCCGCGGGGAGCGGGGCAACACTCAAACGCGAGGGGAACTGTTTTTATGCGCGCGTCCCCGACGATACAGCAGGGCCGCCGATCTTATGCAGGAGAACCATGGTGTGCGACGTGGAACAGCCGACCGGTGTGCAGAGATTGACAAGGCTGTGGAACAAACATCCGCCCGGCGGCACCGCCGCGACCCGAGAGGTCGGCCTGAGCGTGCGGTATTTCGCCCCAAGCCATCCCGACTGGGACGGCGCGCTGGAAATCAACCCCGGCACATGCCTGCGAGCGGATTCGGTCAGCAGCGATACAAAAGAACTTGAGCGCGGGGAAGGTCGCATCACCTGGAACGCGCCGCGCAGAGAATACCGCGGCCTGGGAAGCGGGGTTGCAATCAACGGATTCGACGCGGTCTATCAACTGGCCGGAGAGGCGCTTCTGAAGCTGCAGTTCGGCTCGATGGAGATCAGCCGCACGCTCCAGGACTTCTCTGTAAAAGGCGGCCTTTCATTCAGACTTGGAAAGGAAGGCTTCCTGCAGCTCGCACTGACTCCGGTCACGCTTCAGGACGCCCCTTCACACACACAACACATGATCGCGGGAAAAGCAGCCGCCGTGTTGAACCCCCTTCATGAGGGGCCCGCTGACATGTTCTGGCTGGAATCTTTCACCGCGGACGGCAGACAGGAACAGTCCAATATTGTCTTTTCCGGCGACAAACCGGACCGCCAAGTGCCGACCCGCCTATGGGACAGCCGTCGCAACCGGCCGGTAACCGCGGATCTAGCGGAATCGCAAGCCCTGCTGGGCTCATGGGCTTTCCATCAAGACGGTCCTCTTTACCGGGATGAGAGCCTCTACCGCAACACCCTGCGCGCGGGTGGAAGTTATGCCACGTTCGGCTGGTTTGGCGGCGCCGGGCAATCGCCCTCCTGGCATGCGGACGAAGAGGGAGGCTTCCTGTCTTTTGACGGCAACGACTTTCTGGCTCTTCCCCAAAGCATTATTCCAAAGAATTCTTTTTCCGTATCGTTTGCCGTGTGGCCGGAACACATGAAATCCCCGCAAGTTCTGCTGAATCTCGGCCATCAGTTCCGGATCGAACTCCTCCCCGCGGGGGAGATCACAGTGCGGTACGGAGATGCATTCCTGCAAAGCCGGGAACCGTTGCAGTTCGAGCAGTGGCATAACGTACATGTCGCCTTCGACCTGGAATATCTGCGCCTGTCGCTGAACGGCAGGCCGTCTGTGGAATCAGAATGGCGGCGTAACCCTGTCCGTCTCTGGGGACCGGCGACGTTCGGCGTAGGGGGCATCAACCGGAAAACACATCGGCCGGAATACAACGGTTATCACGGAAAACTGGACAACCTCGTCATTCGCGCCGTGCCGGTACTCCCGGCGAATTGAGGGCGGGCGGGGATTGCGCGTGCCGTATTTGCGGACCGTCAGCTTGCTCCCCTGACGCTCCGTCCGCGCACGCAGGGTCCGGTTGCTCATGGTTGCCGGATGTGATTGTGAAAAACAAAAAACGCTGGCCGGACAGAGAGAATTGTGGTATCTTTATTTTGACAATAGAAGGGGAATCTCAAGCCGGCTCCGGGCCGCCAGCGACGCAATACGAGGAGGACGGGAAGATATGAAGGCGAGATATATGGGTGTGGCGGGGATTGTGACGGCGCTGTTGAGCGTGGTAATGTCTGCGGAGGCGGTCGTGACCAACGCCGTGCTGAGCGGCAGCGCGCGCGTCTACGATTACTTTCCGCAGGACGGAGACGGCGACGCCGCGGCCGACTCGTGGAGCTTTGTGGGGGACTACAGCAATAACATCGGCAACCCTTCCAATCGAATGTACAGGATGAGCTACGTGTTCGCGCTGCCACACGGGGGCGAGTGGGGTTACTCGGTCAACGGCGCCGCGTTCAGCATGATTCTCAGGAGTATCAGCGAGAACGGCAACCTGCCCGACCTGGACGTGGCGATCCTGGACAAGGGCACGGTCGGCGATGGCGATAAAAGCGATTACGAAGCAGCGGGCCTGGCCACGAATTTCAGCATTGCCACCCCGGCAACGGCTAACGAAACCACGTTGAACTGGTCGAACCAGGACCTGGTGGATGCACTGAACACAGCGTACAGCAACCTGAGCACGCACGTGGCGTTCCGCCCGCAACTGGCGCGGACCGGCGACTTCTACGACGCGGTCAACGGCTGGGCGGTAAGCGACGAAGACGCGCTGAACGATGTGTATTACATTCACTGCACGAACCAAAATCCTAATAGCGATGCCTACATCCCCGAACTGCAGCTCGATCTGATCGGGCCGGCGGGCATACAGACCAACGCCTCGCTGCTGGCGTTCAACCGGGTATGGGACAATTATGTGCAGGACGGATCGGGCAATGCCAACGGTACGGGCACGTACTGCGGTGACATCAAGAACAACAACAACCTGAACCGCGGCCGGCTGATCTTCCAACTGCCGAAGCGGCCCCTCGGCTACCTGGTGGACGATGCCACGTTCAAGATCGTATTGGCTGGTTTCACCCTGAACCCTGGCGATACTAATCCCGATTGGAACGATCCCGACAACCTGCCGCCCCTGGACATTGCGATCGTGGACAAGGGGACGTCGACCAACGCGGTCGTCGGCGATTACGAGGCCGCGCCCCTGGCGCTGCTGGAAGGGGTGGCGACATTGGAGACAACGCCCGGGACGCTGCTGAGTTGGGATACGCAGGATCTTACAGCCGCGCTCAACGCGGCGTACGCGAACGACAGCACGGCCGTCATGCTGCGCATGCAGCTCGCGCTGACCGGTGACTGGGTGCATCCCACCGAAGGCTATGCGATCAGCGATGCCGACCAGGGTTATGACCTGTACCAGTTCGCCGCTGCCGACCCCGCGCCGGAACTGGCGATCTACTTTGTCGCCCCGGAGCGCGGGACGGTGCTGCTGTTGCGGTAGAGGCGGACCGCAGACTTCATGGTGACGTTTCCGGGGGCGGGGGAATGTCATGCCGCCCGGCGTCCAGTATCCGTGGCGGCCGGCCGGGCGGCATGAAGGAGGCGGAGGTGCCGGCGGGGATATCCAGGCGGTAGTGGACGGCGGCGTCCTGCCGGTCCCATTCGATTTCGATCAACCCGTACGGACAGCGGTGGGTGGCGTGGACCCACCGGAGATCCGCCACAGGCCGGGGGCTCAGGATGATGTGTTTGAATCCGGGACAGGCGGGATCGGGACGGATGCCGGCAAGGTAGTGGTAGAACCAGGCGCTGACATCGCCGAACATGATGTGGTTGCCGCTGTGGGTATCGTCCCATCTCTCGCGCAGGGTCGTCAACCCCTGCCGCAACCAGTGGACCCAGCCGGGAAATTCGGGTTGGGTGATCAAGCGGTAGGCCAGTTCGGCGTGCCCGTGTTCCGCCAGGGCGCGCGGCACGTACTTGGCCCCCAGGATGCCGAAATCAACCTTGGCATTATTGGCTGCGAGGGCGTCCACCAGGGTTTTTACCACGGCGGCGCGTTCGGTGTCGGGGACCAGGCCCTGGTACAGGGCGCAGCCCTGGGCGGTCATTTGCCCCCGGTCATACACGCCGCCTCCCCGGTAGAACTCACGGTTGAAGGCGTCCCGGATGTCTTGCGCCAGCTGGTCGTAAACACCGACATCCCGGTCGTGCCCCGTGATGCGCGCGATCCCGGCGAGGGTTGCGGCGAAAACATGGTAGTAGGCGGTTGACGTCAGCGTGGCGGGCGGCGTGTGGTCCGTGTTGACCGGACACCAGTCCCCCAGCCCGAATGAGAGCAGATGATCGGTCGCCATGCCGGCACAGAAGTCGAGATAGCGGCGCATACCGTCATAGTGCTTCCGCATGGGGCCGCTGTTGCCGGTATAGAGATAGATATACCACGGGATCAGGATGAACGCGGCGTCCCAGGCGGGCCCGCTCCCCCAGTTGTAGCCCCAGCCGCACGACGGCACGATGCCCGGAAACTGGCCGCTGGGCCGCTGGGCATCGGCCATGGTGTCGAGCCACTGCGCGTACGCACCGGCGGTATCGTAGTTCAGCAGCCCGGTCTCGGCGGCCAGTTGCGCGTCGCCGGTCCAGCCGTTCTTCTCCCGATGCGGACAATCGGTCGGGATGCCGACGAAATTGCCGACGTAGGACCACTGCGTCAGCCGTTGCAGGGCGTTTACGTCCTTGCTCGAGCAGGCGAAAGAACCGCTTTCGGCAAAGGCCGTCCGTACCACGCGCCCGCGAATAGACTCTAGGGTGGGGGTGCCGGGAAGCCCCTCTACCCGGACATAGCGGAAGCCATGGTACACAAAGCGCGGCTCCCAGGTTTCGCCGCCGCCTTTCGCAATATACCGGTCCGTCTGGACGTCGCCGCTCTTGATGAACAGGCCGATCCCGGATTGGTCGACGTCGCCATTGTCCTTAAGCCGCTCGCCGTAGCGCAGCACGATCTCGGTGCCGCGGGCGCAGCCCTCAACCCGGAGCTGTGCCCATCCCGCCATGTTCTGTCCGAGGTCGTAGACGGCCACCCCTGGCCGGAGCGCGTTTACCGACTGCGGAACGAGCGTGTCCATGACCTTGCACGGAGGCGAGGTCTGTTCCTCCAGTAGACCGCCCGGAGGGGGCACAATGACGGCGTGTTCCCAGTCGGCGTCGTCGTATCCCGCCCGGTCCCATCCGGGCCGTTCCTCGCGGGCATCGTACACTTCGCCGTTGCGCAACCCGTCGAAACGGATCGGGCCGTCGCCGACCTTCCAGTCCGTATCGGAGACGATGACCTCGTGCGCGCCGCGCTGGCGTTCGATCTGCAGTTCCAGCCATAGCTTGGGATAATCACGCCAGCTCGCCTTATCGAAGTGCCAGAGTTCGGACGTGTGGCAGTTGTACCAGCCGTTGCCCAGCACCACGCCCAGGGTATTGGCTCCCGGCGTGATCCGGCCGGTCAGGTCATAGGTCACATACCGGACGCGGCGGTCATAATGGGTCACAATCGGATCGAGCACATGATCGCCGACTTTCTCGCCGTTCAGGCGGAGTTCGTAGTAGCCCAGTCCGCAGATCCTGACCCGGGCGGTCCGGACGGCGCGGGCCGCGGTGAATTCCCGGCGGAACATCGGCGCGGGCAGAACGTCGTGCTGCCAGTTAACCAGCGTTGCCCCGGGCCGACCGATCCATTGAGCGTATCGATTCATGGTCCTTCACGGGTTCAGGCCTGTTCTATTCCGCGTCACCGCGGGGCGTGACGGCAACGTAGTTGATCGGTGCGTTTTCCCCGTCGCCGACGGACAGCTTCAGAAGATGGTTCGTGACCACCAGATCCAGCGCGACGTCGTCGCTTCCGATGCGGCGCGGCGTCGGGTCCGTGAGCGTGCGATCATTGAGAGTCAGGACCCATGACGTTGTGAACGCCGCATCGCCCACACCCAGGCGAAGGCGATAGCGGCCGTTCGGCAGCGCCAGCATCCACGACCAGCTGCTCAGGTTGTAGCGCAGGGGGATCAGCGTATCGTAGATGACGTTGTCGTCCAACCCGCGGGACCGCGTGAACGTTTCGACATTACGCGACCATCCGTAGTAAAGCCCGTTCGTGCGCGGCCCGAAGGGCAGGCCGACGTCCACGATGTAGCCGGGGGGCGTGGTCGCCTCCCGGTTCTGAAAATTGATCCGCACTGCGGGAAACGGCCGCCTCGCAACGGCGGCCGGATCGATGTCCGTCCCCGCGGCCCCGGCGTGCATCGGCACGGGCCTGTCGACCCACAGCGGACGCGACCAGGCGACCCGCCCGTTGCGCGTGACGACGGCGGCTTGCCGGAAGCCCCGCTTGAAGTAATACGGGTCGCAGGGCGGCTGATCGGGAAGCTGGCGCGGCCCCGTGACCGCCGCGCCCAGGTTTACGCCGTCGCGGCCTTTCATGTGCATATCATACAGCACATCGACCCGTTCGTTCGCATTGCCGGCCGGCGGCAGCGGCGTGACGCGCAACGCGCCGTCCTCCGTCAGCGCCACGACCGGCCGCTCGGGCACGCGGTCCGGGGGCAGCAGGCGCAGCGTACGCGGCATTTTCGTGAAGACCCGCTCTTCGCCGGCGGGCCATACGGGAATCGGAAGGCTGCCGACATAGCTCTGGCCTTGGGTTACCACTTCGGCGTCCATGGTGAGGTAATGAGCGCGGCCGAATTCGTTCGTTCCGGGCTCCCAGCTGAACCGGAACACGTCGCGCTCCGGCGTCAGCTCAACGGCTTCCGTGCGCACGACGTGTCCGCCGTCGTCGTGAAACGTCACCACCACTTTGGCCGGCCCCCGCGGGCTGGTCGCCCGCACTTCGTAGATGTATTCGTTCAATCCGCCCGGACCGTTGCGCAGCTCCGCCGGGGCCGTGATCCAGTACGCCGGCGGACGCGGGAGGTCCACGCCTTTGAACCTGCTGCCGTGAATACGCAGCAATTCGCCGTACACGCCGCCCGTGTTGCGGGTCGGCTTGTTCATCGTGTGCTCGAGAAAATCGTTCCAGGTGGTGACGTGAATCCAGTCGAACGACACCGCGTTTGTGTACACGGCGTTCCATTTTTCGACGTAGCTCCCCGTGCCGTTATAGAGCTGGGAACGCGGACTCTGATGATCGTTGCCCCAGCGCCAGTAGCCGCCCGTTCCGGCCACGGTTCCGATCAGCGGCGTGTACACCTTGCGGGACGCCCGCGCCCCCTGCACCGCCTCCAGCATGGTGGTCACAACAGGAAACTGATGATAGCCGAACATGTACAAGGCATCGAAGAGCGCCGCCCATTGATCGGCTGTGTCCGCGAAAGCCTCGGGCTGAGTAACGGCGTACGCCCACATGTCGCCGATCAGGTAAGGATGGTATCCCTGGGCATGCAATGTGCCGATGAACGCGCGCCATTCGTCCAGGTCGAACGCTCCCGCCTGGTAGGTCCAGACCACGGCGCGGCCGTCCACCTTCGCAATGCCGGCGTTGGTCGCGGCGGCATTGCACCACTGTTTCACGGGGCCGAGCCAATCCCGTTCCAGCCGGCTGCGCGGCAGACCGATCGCCAGCGACACCTCGAAGTTCGGAATGCCGGCCGCTTCGTTGGCTTGTTGAATACAGAAGGTGCCGACGCTGTCTTTGTGCGCCGTGTTGACGAACCAGGTCAGTTCGTCAATGCCCAGCGCCGCCGCCTGGCGGCCCACCGCCGTCCAGGTGTCCAGGGGCCGGTCCGGCATGCTGGACTCCGGTCCCATGCAGACCATCGCGTGGGCTATAATACGGCGCGGGGGAGAGGCGGCCGCCTTGCCGTCGAGGTGGCGGCAGCCCCCGGCGGCCAGCAACGCGGGGGCGGCGGTGACCATGAAACGACAGGCAGCATTCACGGATCACCGTATCGCGATCACCGTACCGGCCAGGGGATAAGAAAGCGTAATATTGTCGACGAATCCTCCTCCGTCCACGCGCATCCCGATGCCGATCCATTCGGCCGGGTCGCCGATGGTAAAGTTGCGATCCGTGAACCCGGTTGAAACCGCTGTGCTGCCGTCGGTCAGATCGACGGCGGACAGCGTGATGGTGCCGGCGCCCGTCTCCGGGTCCGTACTGACAAACGTCGTCACAATGCGGTACCAGTGGCCGACGGTCAAAGCGTTTCCGGCAACGCTGGTTCCGAATTGCGGCAGGCGAGCGTAGAACACACCAGTCCCGGCAATGCCGAACTGGACGCCGGTTTCGTCAGAAGCATCCACCGTGCGATCGTAGGCCCCGTCATCGTCCAGGTCCCTCCAGATAAACACGGCCGAGTTCATTGCCGTGGCGGCATAGTAATCCGCGGTGACCTGCAGGGGATAGATCGCCGCCTTCAGGCATTTGCCGCCGATGTAGGTGGCGGTGGTCCCATCATGACCGCGGGCGGCATAGCCTCCCGTGTAGTCGCCCGAGTCGGCGGTGGCGATGACCTTGCCCCATCCAATCGACAGCGCCGGAATAGCCTCGGACCAGCCGTCCTGCCCGCCCAGCCATGTGTTGGGGGTATACGGCGGCGCCTCAAAGTCGATGACCACATCCACCAGCGCCGGTGCCGCCACCACGGGAATCGCACCGGTCAGCAACACGATGGCCAGAATGGCTCCCATATTCGGTCGTTCCGTCATGCTCGTCCTCCTCGGTTACCGGTCAATTCCGATACCCCCGAATGGATCATCCACAGTGTAACACAGGCACCGTATCGCGCCACGTTACAGGCTTGTATTCAATGCGTTTTGTAATGTATGTATTTCACTCTGTGTGGCATGGAATCACGGTATGGCGGTGAATTGGCATCAGGTAAGACCCGGGATCAGAGTCGCGGGGCTGGCTCATGTTCGCCTCCCGGTCCGGGATAAAAGGCAGGCACAGGCCCAACGCGTTGTAGATCACCATGTCTGGTTCGTCTTATCGGGAAACCCCTGCCTGCGGGTCGACGGACAGCGCGTCGTTTTGAGGTCGGGCATGGCGTTGTGGATCCGCCCGGGATTGACGCTCGGGTGGGATGCCGAGGGCAAGCGCAGCGAGCGTCATTTCGCGGCGCATTTTGATATCGTCAATGCCGATGGGGCACCGGTCAACATCGTGCCGGGGCTCCCGCGGCACGCGGTTGTCGACGGCATGGATGTCGGGCTGGTGAGGGTGCTCGCCGGGCGAATCCTGGGCGGCGTTCCGATTAACATGCCGCGGCGGGTGTTTGAGGGTACGGACAGGATGCGCGCCGAAACGGCGCTCACCGTATTGCTGATGGAGTTTGAGCTTCGCTCTGAAACCCTGGAGCTGGCGCCGCACATCACGGATTGCCTGCCGCCGCCCGTGGCCGCCTCCCTGGATGCCCTGGCCCGCCGGCTCCAGGACGATCCGGCCGGTATTACATCGATATCCGCTCTGGCGGCGGAGCTCAGGCTTGCGCCGAACAATTTCGCCCAGCAGTTCAGGCGGCGATTCGGACTGACCCCCCGTCAATACGTCCTGCAACGGCGTCTGGTAAAGTCCGAGGGGCTCCTGCGTGAAACGGATTTGAGTGTGAAAGAGATCGCCTATCGGCTCCGTTTCCACGATCCGGCCCACTTCTCGCATCGTTTCCGGGACCGTTACGACATGGCGCCGACCGCCTTCCGCCGTCATGCCCGGTTGCAGGGATAAGCCGCAGCCATGCCGTCGCGAAGCGGATCGTTTGACACCCTCGACGCCTCGTGTTAGCGTGCGAATCTCGCGAGCAGCCGGAAGAGACAGGCGTGCGGGCTCTGGGTAACACGAATGAAGAGCAATCCGGGAGTACAGGAGGCGGGCAGGCGCCCGTTGCGATTCGCGTCGGTGGTGGGGCTGACCGTGTTGCTCCTGGTCGGGCCGGCGGCATGGCTTTACGGCGGCGAGCAATCGGAGGGCCGCGCGCGGCTGCGTTATTCAGGCGTCCTGGGTCAAAGCCAGCCGCCGGGCGCGCGCCCGGCGGGATTCACGTCCGCCGCGGGCGTGGCCGTGGACCGTCAGAACCGGCTGTGGACCTGTTGGGGCGGCGTCCTCTACCGCTTCGAGCCCGGGGCGGATGGAGCGTATGCCCTGGGGTTCGCGACCAACCTTCCGAATCCCGTGGTCCATTATCTCGGCCTGTTGCCGGACGGCAGCCGGGAACGGGCGTTCTACGCGGCCTATGACGGCCGCGTGCACCGTCTGGACCTGGACACGGGAACCGTTGCGGCCTTCTGCCCGGCCCGCAACGCGGAGGGCACCTACCTGCGCTTCGGCGTGGCGCCGGACGGGGCCGCGAACAGCTTTGCCGCGCGGGCGAAACTGGCGCAGCTTGACGGCAACCGCGTGCTCGGCTTCGATGCCGCCGGCAGGCCGCTGGGCGTGCTGCTGACCCTGGACCCGCCGCCGGGCGGCGCGCGGGGCTACGGCGCCGTGGGGTTCGAGCCCGGCTCGGGCGATCTGCTCGTGGCGTCGACCCATCCGGATAACCTGATATACCGGTTTGCCGCCGGCCGCGGCGAAGTCACGACGGAAGGCTGGCCCCGCGGCGCCTCCAGCGCCAACGGCGGCGTGATCGTGACGGTCAACGGCACGGCCTGGATCGCGGGCGGCACGATCCAGGAGTTTCCGGCGGTGATGACCGAGGAAGCGCTCACCGCGCCGCGGGACGCGCTGCTGGCCAGGGTCTCGGGCCTGGTCCCGGCCCCGGGCGGCGGGTATTGGGCGGCGACCACGCAGGGGCTGGTCAAGCTGGACCGGCTGGGCCGGCTCACGAGCCGGCGGCTGGGCGGCCTGAGCCGGATTGAACACCTTGCCCTCGGTCCGGACGGCGTCCTCCTGGGCGCGCTGCCGGACGGGCTGTGTGTCCGGCTGCGCCTCGACGATCCGCCGGACGCCCCCCTGCGCAGTGAAAACACGCCGTCCTGGCGTACGGGGCAAGGCTACGCCGGCCGGGTTGCCGGTGTGTGCTGGGACGGGGCGCTGTTCCTGGTCGCCGACCGTGCAGGCGAACGCCTCTGGCATTTCGACCCCTGGCACACCGCCTGGAAGGAAACGCCCTGGATTGCACTGACCCCGGAAGGCCGTTACCCCGCGCCGCGCGCCCTGGCGGTGGGCGACATGCGCTGGTGGCTGTTAACCGAGACGGGTCTGTGGACGGGTTCCCTGGCTGCGCCGGCCGCGGCGCGGCGGCTGGAGCTGCCCGCGGAAACGGGGGCCGGCGACCTCGACGCGGTGGCCGCCGCGGATGACGGGGCCCTGTACGGGATTCGGGGCGGAGCCGTTGTCTGTTTCGATCTGTACGATCCGGCGGCGCCGGCCCTGCGGTGGACCCGGGACGCGGATACGGCGACCGCCCTGGCGGCCACGCGGGAGGCGGTCTTC
>JAFGIZ010000202.1 GCA_016929365.1 Lentisphaerota bacterium | reverse complement strand
GGCCAGGAGGTGCTTCAGCACGCCGGCGTCGGCAAGGGGCGCGAAGCCGGCGTGCACGGCCTTGACGAGCTCCGGCTCGAACGAGCCGCCATGCGTAACGTCCTGGTGCAGCTTGGCCGTGAAAAAGAAGCCGGGCAGGCCGGCGGTGCGCTCGACCCAGGAGGCGCTGGTGCGGGCCGACGGCGGCCGGTAAAAGGTGCTGTTGATCTCGAGCGCGTCGACGAAAGGCGCGATATAGGCGAGCGTGTCCCGGGTGCCGGCCGGGTAGACGTAGCCCTGCCAGTCCCGGTAGGACCATCCGGCGATACCGCAGGCAATGGCGCTCACGCCTACACCCCGATCAGGGCGGCGCCGATCACCCCGGCGGAGTCGCCGAGGCCGTGCTTGACGATGGGCGTTTCGAGGGTATCGCTGAAGACCTGCCGTGCGACTTCCTTGACCCCCTCGGTATAGATCGCGTCGAAGTTGGAGACCCCGCCCCCGAGCACGACGACATCGGGGTCGAGGATGTTGATCAGGTTGGCCATGGCCCGGCCGAAGTTGCGGAAAAAGGTCTGCATAAAGGCCGCGGCTTCAGGGGCGCCCGCGTGGTAATCCCGTTCGATGTCCTTGATGCTGCGTTTCGCGCCGTGCTGTTCCTGCCAGCGCTTTTCCAGGCCGCCGCCGCTGATATACGTTTCGACGCAGCCGCGCGTGCCGCAGTAGCAGAGCGGCCCGTTGGGGTCGATGGACATGTGGCCCCATTCGCCGCCGATGGCCTGCAGTCCCGTGACGACCTCGCCCTTGTGCACGATGCCGCCCCCGCACCCGGTGCCCATGATGACGCCGAACACGAGCGCCTTGCCCTGGCCGGCGCCGAAAAACGCTTCGGCCATGGCAAAACAGTTGGCGTCGTTCTGGATGGCGATGCCGCGGCCCAGCCGCTGTTCCAGGTCGTCCTTGAGCGGCTTGCCGTTCATGCACACCGTGTTGGAGTTTTTCAGGAGATGCGTGCGCACGGAGAGCGCGCCGGGGGTGCCGATGCCGAAGGTGTGCTGCGCGTCCTCCGCGTGCCCGGCCAGGTCGTCGTAGAGCGCCTTGATATTGTCGAGGATATGCTCGTAGCCCTGTTCCTGCTCGGTGGGGATGCGTTTGCGGTAGACTTCGCGGCCGTCGTCGTCGAGGACGATGCCCTCGATCTTGGTGCCGCCCAGGTCTATGCCGATCTTGCGCATGCGCGCAGTCTACGGGAGCGGGACGCGGGGGTCGAGCCCAAACGCCTTACACGCGGATGGCGCTGCGGGGCAGGGCCAGGTGGCGGCGGGTGTTTTCGCCGGGCAGCGGCCGGGCCCAGCGCGGGGACGGGGCCCGGCGGTCGTCGGCGCGCCGGTCCATGAAGAGCGTGGCGGCCGAGCGCAGGGCGTGTTTGCCGTATTGGCGGTTGACCGCGTCGACGGCATGCGTGGCGCGGCGCACGGCGTCGATGCGGAGGCGGTCCTCGAACAGCTCCAGCTGTTCCGCGCCGTCGGGCTCCAGGGCGCCGAGCACGACCATGGTGGCGCGGTAATCCACCCCTTCGCGAAAGACGCGGTCGAACAGCGCATGCACCAGAGGGAGCGCGTCGAGGGTGGAGGCCGTGGGCCGGTTGAGCGCGGCCTCCAGGCCCTCGTGTCCGAAATCCTGCCTGCGCAGAACCACGCCGAGCGCGCGCGGGCGCAGCGCGAAGCGGCGTGCCTTGATGAACGCCGATTCGACATTGCGGACCAGCCGGGCATAGACAAAGGCGCGGTCGCGGGAGGGGGGCGTGAAGGTTTTGGACTTGATGATCGTGGCCCGCGGGGCCGGTTCGGCGGTCTCGACGCTCCAGATCACGTTCCCGCGCAGCTCGTTCCAGATGTCATGGCCGGGCTTCTTGAGCAGGTTGCGGGCCCAGGCCTCCGGCCGGACGGCAAAGTCATAGGCCGTGCGCAGGCCCTGTTTCCGGAGCAGGCTGACCGTGTTGGGGCCGAACCCCCAGACGGCGTCGAGCGGAAGCTTGCGGAGCAGGAGATGAATGTAGCGGCCGGGTACCGCGGTGAAGCCCGCGGGTTTGCGAAAATCCGAACAGAGCTTGGCCAGGCTCTTGGTGAGACTGAGCCCGGCGGAGACGGAGATGCCGAGCTCGCGGCGGACGGCATCGGCGATCCGGCGGGCCAGCGTTTCGTAGCTGCAGCGGAACAGGCGCCGCAGGCCGGTCAGGTCGGCGAAGCCCTCGTCGATCGAGTACTCTTCCACGACGGGGGTATAGCGGCGCATGATGTCGAACATGCGCTTGGAGTAGAGACTGTAGGACTCGTAGTCGCTGGGCAGGATGACCAGCTCCGGGCACAGTTTGCGCGCTTCGAAGAGGGGCAGCCCGCGCCGGACGCCGCGGGCCTTGGCCTCGTAGCTGGCGCAGGCGATGATGCCGCGTTCGCGGCCGGTTACGACCGGCCGGCCGCGCAGGGCGGGGACCAGCGCCTGTTCCACGGAGGTAAAAAACGCGTCCCCGTCCAGGTGCAGAATGGCGCGCGGGTAGCTGTGCAGCATGAAAGGCCTGTCGGTCATGGAGGCCAGCGTAAGTGAACGAACGTTCAGCGTCAAGCCTGGAAAGCAGACCTCCGTGTCGGCCGTCTGGCCGGCCGGCCGGAGCCGGGCCCTCCGTGCGGGCCGGTGTTTCCCCGGGTGAGCGGGCCTGCCGGTCAGACAAACGGCGACAGGGCGCGGAGGCGCTCGATAATGGGCGGGGTCTGTTCCAGGACGTAGGCGATATCGGCCTCGTCGGTGTAGCGGCTCAGGCTGAAGCGGGTCGAGCCGTGCGCCGCGGTAAAGGGCACGCCCATGGCGCGGATTACGTGCGAGGGCTCCAGCGAGCCGGAGGTGCAGGCCGAACCGGACGAGGCGGCGATGCCGGCGTCGCTGAGGTGGTAGAGAATCGCTTCGCCTTCGACGTACTGAAAACTGATGTTGGTCGTATTGGGCAGGCGGTGCCGGCGGTCGCCGTTCACCCGCGTATCGGGGCAGGTTTTCAGGAGGCCCTCCTCCAGGCGGTCGCGCAGGCCGGCGACACGGGGCATCTCGGTATCGATCGTGTGTGCGGCCAGCTCCGCGGCGCGGCCGAGTCCCACGATATAGGGCACGTTTTCGGTGCCGCCGCGCCGGCCGTTCTCCTGGTGCCCGCCCAGCAGAAACGGTTTCAGCTTGGTGCCGCGCCGCACGTACAGCGCGCCGATCCCCTTGGGCGCGTGCAGCTTATGGCCCGAGATGGACAGCATGTCGACCGGGACCCTGGAAACGTCTATCGGCAGCTTGCCGACGGCCTGGACGGCGTCGGCATGGAGCACGCCGCCGGCGGCTTTCACGATCCCGGCGATTTCGGAGAGGGGAAAGACGACTCCGGTTTCGTTGTTGGCCCACATGATGCTGACCACGGCGGGGCCGCCGGCGACCGCCTCGCGCAGCGCGTCCAGGTCGAGCCGCCCTTCCGCATCGACGTTCAGCTCGGTCAGCTCGTGGCCGTGTTCCTTGAGATGGCGGCAGGGGCTGAGCACGGCCACGTGCTCCACGCGGGTCGTGATAATCCGCACCGCCGGGCCGGCCGCTTCGGCCGCGCCGCGCACGGCCATGTTGTCGCTTTCGGTCCCGCAGCTCGTGAAGACGATTTCGGAAGGGTCGGCATGCAGGAGGTCGGCCAGGCGCCCCCGGGCTTCGTCCACGTAGCGGGCGACCCGGCCCCCGAAACCGTGCATGCTGGACGGATTGCCCCACAGGTCCTGGAAGAAAGGGAGCATGGCCTCCACAACCTCGGGCGCGACCCGGGTGGTGGCGTTGTTGTCGAGGTAAACCTGTCTCACGGCTTTTCTTCCTCGACCCGCAGCTCGTCGGACACGAATTCCCGCAATTTCGCTTCCACCACGTCTTTCATGGTAAACGGCGCCACCTGGCAGCGGGCGCACATGCCGCGGAACGAGATGATGACGCGGTTGCCGTCCACGTCCACCAGCTCGAGGTCGCCGCCGTCCTTTTTCAGCATCGGCCGGATTTCCCGGTTGATGGTTTCCTCGATCAGCCGGATCTTCTGGAGCACCGTCATCCTGTGCGGTTGCGCCGCGGGCGCTTCGGACTGTCTGTTTTCCGCCTGCACGCTGTCGATGATCCGGGCAATATCGGGCTTGCACTTGCCGCAGCCGCCGCCGGCCTTGCTGTAGTTGGTGACCTGCTCGACGGTGGTCAGGTTGTTGTCCCGCACCACGCGGCGGATTTCCTCTTCGGTGATGCCGAAGCAGGTGCAGACGACCTTGCCTTCCAGGATCTTCTTGCCCGATTCGCCGGTGCGGTAGTTCGCGATGGCCACTTCGAGCGCCTCGCGGCCCATCACGGAGCAGTGCATCTTCTGTTCCGGCAGGCCGCCGAGGTAATCGGCGATGTCCTGGTTGGTTACCGCCCCGGCCTCGTCCAGGGTCATCCCCTTGATCATTTCGGTCAGGGCGGAGGACGACGCGATGGCGCTGGCGCAGCCGAACGTCTTGAAGCGCGCGTCGGCGATCCGGCCCTCGTCGTCCAGTTTGAAGGTCAGCTTCAGCGCGTCGCCGCAGGCCAGGGAGCCGACTTCGCCGACGCCGTCGGGGTTCTCCACGACCCCGACGTTGCGGGGGTTCCGGAAATGATCAAGGACGGTGTCCGTGTAGTTCCACATGGAAGCGTTGCTTTCGGGTTTCAGGTTTCGCTGCCATTCTAGGGCGCAGGGCCGATACGGGGCCAGCGCAAAGTGCGGTTTTGCTCGCACGCGGGGCGGGGCGGTGTTAGAGTCCGGCCCGCATCATGACGCAGTTTACTTCGGAACAAGTACTGGATTACCACCTGGGCGGGAAGGTGGGGTTGCGGCTGGCCAAGCGGCTGGACACGGTCCGCGATCTGTGCATGGCGTATACGCCGGGCGTCGCCGTGCCGGTCAAGGAAATCGCGCGCGATCCCGGGGCGGCCTACCGCTATACCGCGAAGGGGAACCTCGTGGCGGTGGTGTCGGACGGCACGGCGGTGCTGGGGCTGGGCGATATGGGCGCGACGGCCAGTATCCCCGTGATGGAAGGCAAGGCCGTGCTGTTCAAGGCGTTCGGGGACGTGGACGGCTGGCCGGTGTCGCTGAACGGGTGCCGGCGCGGCGGGGGGAATACGGGGCCGACCGACCCGGAGCGGGTGATTGACGCGGTGACGATGCTGGCGCCGATGTACGGGGGGATCAACCTGGAGGACATTGCCGCGCCGGCCTGTTTCGAGATCGAGGACCGCCTCGAGGCCGGCCTGGATATACCGGTGTTTCATGACGACCAGTGGGGCACGGCGGTGATCACCCTGGCGGGGATCGCGAACTACGCCCGGCTGTGCGAGCGGGAGCTGTCGGCGCTGCGGGTGGTGATCAACGGCGCCGGCGCGGCGGGAATCCGTATCGCGGAGATGCTGAAGGCCGCGGGGGCGCGTGCGGTGACGCTGTGCGACTCGAAGGGCGTGATTTACCGCGGGCGCGGCGGGTTGACCGGCAAGAAGGAGGAGCACGCCGCCGAGACGTCCGCGCGGACCCTGGGCGAGGCCCTGCGGGACGCGCACGTGTTCATCGGGGTTTCGGTGGCCGGCTGCGTCGGCGGGGAGGACGTGCGCGGCATGGCCGCGTATCCGGCGATTTTCGCCATGGCGAACCCGGATCCGGAGATCCGGCCGGAGCAGGTGGCGGCGGTGATGGGCGATCGGCCGTACGTCATGGCGACGGGCCGGTCGGATTATCCGAACCAGGTCAACAACGTGCTGGGTTTTCCGTTTCTCTTCCGGGGCGCGCTGGACGCGCGGGCGCGGGTGATGAGCATGGAAATGAAAATGGCGGCGGCCGAGGCGCTGGCGGCCGTGGCGCGGGAGCCGGTGACGCGCGAGGTGCAGGACCTGTTCGCGCACGAACCGGAGCTGGCGTTCGGGCCGCGGTACGTGATCCCGAAGCCGTTTGACCGCCGGTTATTCATGGAGGTATCGTCTGCCGTGGCCGGGGCGGCGGTTAAAGCGGGCGTGGCGCGTGCCTCGCTGGAGGGATACCGGGAGCGCCTGGCCGGATGGCGCTGGACGGGGCAAGGTTGACAGGCGCGGGACGTTCTGTTAGGTATTGGAAGGGTTTACGATGGGACAGCAACACCGAGTCAAGGTAAAGCGGATACGGCGCCAACGCCGCCGGAAGCGGCTGAAGGAACGCGCCAGAAACGCCAAGGCCGCCTGACGGGGCGCGATGGCCGAGTGGTTAGGCAGGGGTCTGCAAAACCTCGTACACCGGTTCAATTCCGGTTCGCGCCTCCAGTCATAATTCCTTATACGGCAACACTTTATACGGGAAAAGGTGCCCCCGTTCGGATTCTCGGCATTGCGAAAATTTGCCGAAATTTGCCGTTTTAGGCCGGTCAAACTGGCAACGTTTTGGCAACGGCCATTTTTGTAGTTCGGGGATTTCGTGCGCGTGAGGCGATCGTGGCGACGGTATATACGAACGGGCCACCGCGTCCCTAAACGCGAAGGCCCGCCCCGGCGTAAGGCCGGAAGCGGGCCGTGCGGCGTCGCCTCTGTTTTTATTCGCCGACCGCGCGCAGACGGTATTTGTCCATGGCCCGGTCGAGATCCTTGATCCGGAAAAGGATCGTATGGCGGACGCGGATAAACGGGACGATGCCCGCCGCCATCCACTCGTTTAACGTCCTGGCCGCAATGCCGAGATAGCGCGCGGCCGCCTTCTTCCGGAGGTAGCCGGTCAGCGTACCGTCGCGGAAACTCGTTGCGTTTGGGTTCATCATTCCAACACTCCATAATCGCATTCATCGTTACCTCATGTTTCTCTTTCTGCCGCACCCACCCGGGAGCGACGTTGCTTTTGCTGTTGCTGCTGCTGCCCCTGACGGACGGCGCCGGGACCTTCAAGACCCGACACCGCCGAATCCTTTCAAGCCGCCTCCTTTTCGTTCGCCACCGCTTCCCCCTTTTCCGGCGCGGCCACATCGATGGGCTTACCGTCACGCTTGCGCCGCCGCTGGTGGTAGGCTTTATATTCGGCCGCGTTCATCACCGGCTTAATCATATTAACCAGCTCGCGGTCACCCGCCGCGGTGCGGAGCGCTTCATTTAGAAGGCGGGCGGTGCGCGGATAGTCGACCTTGAGCTCGCCGTGCCGGCGGTTGGCGCCGAAACCGCGGGCCTCGGTATTGCGTATCACACGCAATCCCATCTCCGAACACGCCGCGCACAGGGCCTCGACGTCGCGGATCTGGGTTTCAATGGTCGTAAAATGGCTCATACTGGAATCCTCCTTGGCTTGAATTTGTGGTGTTTGAAGCGTAGAGATGTGGCGTACACGCCCCATGCATGAAAGCGATTGAGTTTATTACGGACCGGCAGCATTACGAACGCGTCGTGCGGCAGCTGCTGCCCGGTGCCGAGCAGTTCGTATGGCTGGCCACGGCGGACCTGAAGGACATGCACGTGGAGCGCGGCAGGACGATGGTGCCGCTGCTGGAGATCCTGTCCGGCCTGATCGACAGGGGCGTGCAGGTGCGCCTGCTGCATGCCCGTGAGCCCGGACCCGCGTTCCGGCGGGACTTCGACCGCTATCCGAACCTGATTGACGGGCTGGAGCGTATGTTATGTCCGCGAGTGCATTTCAAGAGCGTGATCGTGGACGGGGAGCATGCGTACAGCGGCAGCGCGAACCTGACCGGCGCGGGTATGGGCGCCAAGAGCGTAAACCGCCGCAACTTCGAGGCCGGCTTTATCACCAGCGATCCCGGACTCGTACAAGCGATCATGGAACAGTTCGATCGGGTGTGGATGGGTGCTGAATGTGAAGCCTGTGGGCGCAAAGAACACTGTGCGGACTATGACGGGCCGTAGTCGATCTCAACGCCGCCACGCCACGGTCTGGACTACTGGTGCGCCCACGGTCGAGTCGTCAAATAACAGATCGGACTCCCGTTTCGAACCGGGCGCAAACAGACAATATCCTCTTGAGCGTACAGATATGCGCTGTTAGCCTCAACACCGCTGGTGGGGCATAGTGTGGGGGGCGTTGGATAACACCAATATCCCTCCGTATACCCACAGCTTGTTGGTTAAGATCATGTTCGGCACAAGCGGGAGGAGGGGCTAAATGCAGACGCCTGTAGATTCAAGAAAATCCAATCTACCACTCTTTGGCCCGATCGAGATTGCGACTGCCGCCGCGATCGCTGCCTGCACGGTCATTGCATATCTTTTCCCTGATAAGGGTGCCGCGTTTGTCGTTCTCGTTGGCGCGCCCTTGATTGCATGCATCTATGGCCTTGTCCGACAAAGCTTCCTCCGAACAAGTGTCGTGGGCGTTGCGGCACAGTGGACGATTGCCGTCGGAGTCATATGGACAGGCGAATTAAAGAGTGTCGATGCACCCTTTTTCATTCTGATCTTCCCCGCAACAACAGCGGCCCTGGGCGCAATCGGAGTTCTTCTGAGCAAGTGGTACTCACGGTCAATGAAGCGTGCTGCAACTCCCATAGAGGTCCCGCACCCCGTTGCGTCTACTGAAACTGAACATCAAACGAAGGAAGGGTCGCACGAAGGCGGCACTGCGCGCGCCATCGGCCTGACGGCATGTGCACTGGCGTTGCTTGGCAGTCTCCGTGGCACATACTTCTACTACACGGGTCGGTTCAGCGCCATCAAAACGGAGGGTGATCGCAATGTGTTTGTCGTCATTGCGCTACTTTCGGGCGTCTTTATTGTCGCGTCACGCTGGAGGCGTTGGGTTGCAGGCCTTGCGCTTCCACCTCTGGCTTTCGCCCTGTTTCTTCTCTCCTCATACCCAATCACGAAGAACATATCAGCCTTCTGGGGGCAAGCTCTTGCAGCGGTAGCATTTGTCGTCGCCTTGCTCGCATCGCTCGCAACCTTGCGACGAAGGCACACGACTAAGTCATATGGCGAAGACTTGGACGATCTCGAAGCCGCTCCCTTAAACGGCTTTGTCATCCTGAAAGAGGTTGACGGCACGGCCATGTGCTTGAAGTGCCGTAAGGTCACAGCGAAGAACGGCATGTACTTCAACAAGGCCACGGATACGTACTATCACCCAGGGTGCGCACCCGTTGCCGAACAACCACCTGAACGCGACAAGTGAAAGGCCGCGCTTCGCTTGCCTTCCCCTTGCACGTTAGGTGAAGCGTTCTGCTTTGGTCAAGGAACAGGAACAAAAAGGAGGACGCGCATGCGAACCAAGATGGTAGGGGTGGCAGCGATCTGCAGTGCAGCGACTGTGATCGGAATACTGGGAGTCGTGGGGTCCCGAATGCTCACACCGACTACGCTCAGAACGATGATTGATGTTCCAGAGCCCTGCATAGGGAACACGCCTGAAGAGGTCAATGCAAAGTGTGGACCTCCTGTCCGCGAAGGCACGTTTTCCTTTCAGTCCCGTCCTCAGGTATACCAGGAACACCGCTTTCGCGACTACAACGTCAGGGTTCTGTTTATGGATGGCATCGCACATCTGATCATCTACACAAAAGAAGGACCCGGGACACCATCGGGGTATGTCAGGCTTGAGGCCTTGACTGACGAGTCGGAAGCTACAGCCAAACATTTTGCCGAAGTTAATCTGAAGGGTACTGAAGTCACAGTCGACCGCGACGAAGGCTCTCACGTCATCTATCGAGGCGACCGTCTGGGCATTACTGTTATGACGATGCCTCTTATGTCCTACGTTGTGTGTGCCTCGACAGAAATTGGTGACGAAATGCTCAAGGCATTCAAAGACGAGATGGCACAACAGTCTGAGAAACACTAAGGCGACCCAAAAAGGAGCATATTATGAACAGCAAGATACATTTCTATCTCATCACACTACTGCTGATCACGCATTGCACACTCGCGGCGGAGCAGGCAACAACCGCCAAGGTCAAATACCACGATATCGAGGTTTTGGTTCCGAAGGGCTGGCAAGTAACACAGAACGATCAAAGCGGCTCTGGGCAGGGAGCCCTCTGTGTTCTCATCAGGAAGGGCACGAGCGAGAAGCTCGATCCCTGTATCTGCCTCTGGTTTGGCGACTATGCGCCGGATCTGGCAAAACTGCTCGGCGTTACGCCCGGCACGGTCATGCTCCTCATGCCTTCCAGCGAGGTAGTGGGTGCGGCCACGATCGCCGGGAACACGGACGCTCTGTTCACATCGGACTACAGCTATCCACAGAAGACAGAACACACCTTTCTCCACTTCAAAGTCCGAGGTCTTGACGGAGCCGCAGCGGTCAGTGTGCTCACCGATGCCAAAGGAGCCAAACTGCCCTTGACCATTTCCTTCGCTGCAACGGCCTCAAGGCTTGAGGACACTCGGAAAGTTGCCGATGCGCTGGCGTCCGTGCTCGTGCCTAAGCTCCCGGCCGAAGAGGTGCCGAAAGCGAAGCTGTCTCCCGACGCACCAGAAAACGCTGAGGGCCGGAGAGAGCAGAACAAAGCAATGGACAGCGACAAAGAATAGCCGCGCCAAGCGCGGCTATTCTTTGCGCGTCATTGCAGACGTTGCCGGCGGCTGCGCCGCCGGCAATGCGGAGCTGAGCATACTCAAGGGACTGGCGGCGGCTTGCGCCGCAACCAGTCCCTTG
>JAFGIZ010000020.1 GCA_016929365.1 Lentisphaerota bacterium | reverse complement strand
AGGGCCAGGGCCGTCCCGAAAAAGACATGGTTCGACACCCCCAGGTTTGCCCACGAGACCAGTCCCGCCGGCTCGGGCGAGAACCGCGCCACGGCGTCGAGACTGCGCCCGCCCTCCATGTCCGTGCCCGCGAACCCGCCCTGCGCCAGCTCGCCCAGCCAGGCCGCCGCGGCCCCGCCCGCCGCGGCCGGCGCCAGCGCGGCGGCCAGCCGCCCGCAGCACGGCATGGCCTCGTCTCCCGCCGCGGCGTCACGGCGCCCCGCCAGCCACGCCAGCACGCACCAGCCCGGCGCGGCCAGGGCCGCGAAATAGAAGGTATGCAGATCGCTGCCGTACGCGCACAACAGCGCCACCCCCGCCAGCAGCCCTCCGCCCGGCTTGCCGTCCCGCACCGCCCGGTCCAGCCCCAGGAAGAGCGCCGGCACCAGCGCCATGCCGAACCCCGTCGGACTCCCCGTCAGCAGCGTGATCCAGCGGTACGGCAGCATGAACCCCAGGACGGCGCCGAGCAGCGCGGGCCCTTCGCGGCGAACGTAACGGCGCACCAGCAGCCAGGTCAGCCAGAAGGTCAGGAACAGGGCCACCCAGCCCGCGGCGTTCCACCCGAACGCCTGCCCGCCCAGCGGCGCGGCCGCCGCGTACAGCAGCGAAAACGGCATGTAGTACGGCTCGGGCCGGTACCGCTCCGCGTCGTTGCCGGTGTTGAACTCGTACAGGTTATAAAAGACGGGCGTCTCTCCGCGCAGCATGTCCGCCGCCAGCCAGAAATGATAGAGCAACTGCAGATGATCGCCCGAGATCATCTCGCGCCGGTGGTACTTCTCCACGTTCCGGTCCGAAGAGGGTATCCCCGTCGCGACGAAACGCGGCAGCGGCCACGTGAAAACGAGCCAGACGAACAGCGTGACGAGCAGGGCGATCACCACGCGCCGGCCCGGTCCTGTACCCGCCCGGCGGTCGCCGGCCAGGCCGGCGCCGACCGGCGCCTTCCGCTCAAAAAACGCATGCCGTCGCTTCATGTGTATCACGGGGTCCGGCCGATCACCCGCGCCGGCACTCCCGCGGCAATGCTTCCGTCCGGCACCGGGCGGGTCACCACGGCGCCCGCCCCGATGACGCAATGGGCGCCGATGCAGGCGGCGTCCAGCACCGTCACGCGCGCCCCGATCCAGCAGTTCGGCCCGACCGTCAATTCGCCTTTCGTCTGCATGCCGCTCTGGGCGGCAAACGTGTGCGCCGTATCCCGGTAATCGTACTCCCCCCCGCTCAAGAGATAGGCATAGGCCCCGATCACGGTGTCGGGCCCGAGCGTCAACCGGTTCGACGAAAACACCTCGCAGTTCGAGGAGATGTTGACATTGTCGCCGATCACGATGTCGCCGTTCTTGCAGTACACGATCGTGTTGCGGCCGATGTAGACGTTGTCGCCGATCGTGATGCCCGCGTTGTCCGCACCCTTGGCGTCGATCACGGCGTGGTCATCGATCGTCACGTTCGCGCCCAGCCGGATCTTGTGTCCGTGGCGGATCGTCACATCGCGCCCGAAGAACACCCGGCCCCGCGTCTCCCCGAAGAGACAGGGATAGAGCCGGCTGCGCAGCAGCAGCCCCAGCCCGCCGCGCCAGCCGCCGAAACAGCAGGTCAGCAGCTCGCCCAGCGCCACGCGGCCCAGCCGCCGGTCCCCGTACACGAGCGCCCGGTACTTGGCGAACGCCGACGTCCCCCTGTCGCCCATGACCGCTTTGAATTTCACGCGTTCTCCCGACCTCCGGGGTCACACCTTGACGGCGTGTTGCCTAAATCCGAAAGGCGCCTGCGGCGAGATGTCTCGGCAGGCTCGACATCACAATTCCTTGGGAAACACGATGGCTTCGGCACTGTCATCCCGAGCGCCGTCGAGGGACCTCCGTTTGGGCAACACGCCGTCAAGGCCTGACCCCGAACTTGCGCTGCCACAGAGCCACGTTGATCAGTCCCCACAGCACGTGATTGTGATTGTGCGCCATGTTTAGATGTTCCTCGATCAGCCGGTTTACCGTGTCCATGTTGCATTCGGAGCGCACAATGGGCGACTCGTTCAGCAACTCGATCATAAAGTCCTTGAGCGTCGTGCGCAACAGCGTCTTCACGGGCAGGCTGTAGCCCTGCTTGCCGCGGTACACGATATTGTCCGGCAGCAGGCCCTTGAGCGTGGACCGGAGGATCTCCTTGGTCCGCATCCGTTTCAGCTTCCAGTCTCCCGGCAGCGTTGCGTTAAACTCCACGAAGGGATGATCGAGCAGCGGCACCCGGATTTCCAGGGCGTGCGCCATGCTCATGCGGTCCACCTTCATCAGCACGCTGTCCGTCATCATGAAACGCGTGTCCAGGTAGATCTCGCGGTTTACGCGGTCCCCGGCGTCGCAGCGCGCGTTGTAGGCGCGCAGCATCTCGAAGGGGTCGCCTGTGACCGCGTTTTTGAAGCGCTCGCTGTACAGGCAGGCGTCCCGCGCGGCGTTTGAGAAATACTGCCAGCGCAGGTGCGCCCCGTCGGGCGGCAGCGCCGCGCCCTCGATAAACCGCTTGAGCATGTTCACGGCCCCCTTCTTCTGGGGCCGGTCCGGCAGGCGCGCCACCAGCGGCTCGATGATCCCCCGGCGCACGGGGCCCGGCAGGCGGCGGTACAGGGTGTCGATCCGGCTGGCCTTGAACCGGTCGTAGCCCGCGAAGCTCTCGTCTCCGCCCTCGCCGCTGAGGCATACGGTGATGT
>JAFGIZ010000019.1 GCA_016929365.1 Lentisphaerota bacterium | reverse complement strand
CGAGGAGTTCCTCGCGAAAGTGGGGCCCATCGTGTTTACGACGGCGACGCCGGGGCCGTTCGAGCGCGGGGTCTCCCCGGAGCCGGTGCCGCAGGTGGTGCGGCCGACCGGGCTGATCGATCCGCCGGTCGAGGTGCGGCCCCTGGAACACCAGGTGGACGACCTGATGGAGGAGGTGCGGGCGCACGCGGCCCGCGGGGAGCGGGTGCTGGTGACGACGCTGACCAAGCGGACGGCGGAAGACCTCGCGTCGTACCTCAAGACGTCGGGCCTGCGCGTGGAGTACCTGCACAGCGAGATCAACGCCATCGAGCGCGTGGATATCCTGCGGCGCCTGCGCGAGCGGGAGTTCGACTGCCTGGTGGGCATCAACCTGCTGCGCGAGGGCCTCGATCTGCCCGAGGTGGCGCTGGTGGCGATCCTGGACGCGGACAAGGAAGGGTTCCTGCGTTCGGAAACGGCGCTGATCCAGGTGGCGGGCCGGACGGCGCGGCATCTGCACGGGAAGGTGATTCTGTACGCGGACCGCGTGACGGATTCGATGCGGCGGCTGCTGGACGTGACCGCGGAGCGCCGGCGGCGGCAGACGGAATACAACGCCGCGCACGGGATTACGCCGCGCAGCGTCGCGGCGCGGGTGCACGAGGGGTTGGTGCGCCGGGAGGAGGGCCGGGAGCTGGAGCGGCGCGTGGTGCGGGAGACGGGCGAAGACTACGATGTACACCGCGCGATCCGGGAGCTGGAGAAGGAAATGCTGGAGGCGGCCGAGGCGCTGGAGTTCGAACGGGCGGCGGCACTGCGGGATGAATGGCTGGAGTTGAAACGAAACGCCCCGGAGGAGGCGTGACGGGAAGGCTTGCCAGCACGGGGCGGGTGGTATACAAAGGCCCCGACGTCAGGGGTTGAGATGTAAAGGAGGAACAGCGCCATGAATTATCGTAACGGGCCGGAAATCGCGTTGTTGATCATCGGCATCCTGGGACTGGTCAAGGCCGTTTTCGGCCTGGCCAGCCCGGAGCTCGTCAAGCGTTTCGCGGCGTGGTGGATCGCGTTTGCGCGCCGCGTGAACACGCTGCTGGCCGGGTTGTGCGTGGTCGCCGGGGTGGTGCTGTGGCTGATCGTGCTGGCGGGACAGCCCGCGGCCTACTGGCTGGTGTTGTTGTTCGGCGTTGCCCTGATCGGGGCGGCCGCCGTTTACGCCAGGCCGGAGCGCCTGGAGGCGTGGGTGCGCGCCTTGCTGCTGGACCGGAAACCGTACATGATACGAATCCTGGGCGGGATCAGCCTGGTCGTGTCCGTGATCCTGATCTGGATTGCCCTGCGCGGGTAGGAGGCCGGCATGTTGCGCATCGGGATCATCGGCGCGGAAAACAGCCATGCCGCCGCGATCGGCAGGCTCATTAACGTCGAGCGCAAGATCAAGGGAGCGCGAGTGGAGTACATCTGGGGCGAAACCCACGCGTTCGCCAACGCGGCGGCGAAGGCGGGGGGCATTCCGCATATGGTGCGGAACCCCGGGGAAATGCTCGGCCGGGTCGACGCGGTCGTCGTGGACCACCGCGATCCCCGGCCGCACCTGAAAGCCGCGCTGCCGTTCGTCCGGGAGGGCCTGCCGGTCTTCATCGACAAGCCCTTCTGCTACCGGGCGGCGGAAGGGAAGCGTTTTCTCAAGACCGCGCGCAGCCACGGCGCGGCGGTGACGAGTTTCAGCGTGCTGCCCGAACAGGCGGCGTTCCGGGCGTTTCGGCGGGGCTTGCCGAAGCTCGGCGCCGTGCTCGCCGGGGCGGCGTACGGGCCGTGCGATCCGTACAGCCGGTACGGGGGCCTGTTCTTCTACGGGATCCACCAGGTCGACCTGGCCCTGCACGCGTTCGGCTATGCCGTGCGGCGGGTCCTCATGACGCGCAACGGCAACGGGGCGACGGGCCAGCTCTTCTACCCGGACGGCCGGATCGTCACGCTGAACTTCATTGCCGAGGGGTTCCGGGGGTTTGCCCTGACCGCGGCGGGCGAGCGGGGCACGCTGCACCGCACGATCGACATGGATGCGTCGCCCTACCTGCGCGGCGTGCGCACGTTGGTGAAGATGTTCAAGACGGGCGAGGCGCCCCTGGCGGACGAGGCGCTGCTGCGGCCGATCCAGGTGCTGGAGGCGCTGGAGCGGTCCTTGAAGAGCGGCGCCATCGAGAAGATCGTGTAGGCCGGGAAGCGGTTTCAGCTTGCGCCCCCTGAAACCCGCCCCCTGAAACCCGAAACCTGAAACCTGAAAACTAGTCTCTATCTGCGGGAATTGCGCGCCGAGTTTCTGCCGGCGTCGGGGATCGCGGTGCTGGTCGGAACGGCGCTGGCCCGGTACGAAACGGGCGCGGCGGACTGGGGCGCGGCGGGGCTGCTGCTGGCGGCGGTGTTGCTGATTCACGCGGGGGGCAACACGGCCAACGATTATTTCGATCATCGCAGCGGCAACGACGCCGCGAACACGCGGTTCGTGCGCCCGTTCACGGGCGGCAGCCGGATGATTCAGCGCGGGCTGCTCGCGCCGCGCGAGGTGCTG
>JAFGIZ010000201.1 GCA_016929365.1 Lentisphaerota bacterium | reverse complement strand
TCGCGGTCGCCGTACGCGTAGGCGCCCGACCCGGAGTTCGGCATCAGCAGGTCGAACCGCGTCGGCGAGGAGATACGCAGGCCCACGGGCGTCATCAGCACCTCTTCCAGCCTCGCGCGCATCACGGCGATCTGTTCTTCCGTGGCGACCCCGCTCAGGACCGCCCACGAGAAGCTGTTCAGAAAGTACGTGCCCGGCAGCCGCGGGTCGGCCGACAACCCGTCCCCCAGCCCGCCCAGATACGTGAGATGGTGCTCATTCGCCCGGTTCACAAAGGCCCGCGCGAAGAAATCACCCTTCCACGCCGCCTGGAGCCGCGCCTTGAGCACGCCGCCGAATTCCTCCTCGCGCGATACCGTCTCCCGGTCCCCTTTCCAGGCGGCGAACCGCACAAGATACTGCCGGGCGGTTTCCAACAGGAAGCCATTCATCACGCTCTCCGAGAGGTCCGATTGGAACGCCTCGCCCTCGCTTACCAAGCCCTCGGCGACCTGGCGGCGGTACAGGGACTCCTTCTGCGGCCCGTGAAGGCCCTCGCCGTCCAAGTTCAGCGTGTCGTTCCAGTCGGCGTGATCGAGCAGCGGCAGGCCGTGTCGGCCGATGGAGATCCGGCTGGAATACCGGAAGGCCGCCTTCAAGGTCTCGTACAGGCTCCGGCGCCTGTTCGCCTCGCCCGCGACCGGCCACTCGCCGTCGAGGATGCCGAATCTCCCGGTGAGGTCCACGAACCGCCCGACGGCCTGGAACAGCCACAGGGCGTCGTCGGAATACCGTCCCGGCTCGACGCCGGTCCAGTAGAACTGGTGATCGGCATAGCCGAACCGGTGGACATGACCCGCCCATACGCCCAGCAGATCGCGAACATGCTCTTCCCTGCCCGCCGCCAGCTCGAACGGCATGGCCGCGAAGAGGTCCTGGATCTCCCGGAAGCCGATCTGGCGGAAACCCTTCTGGGTCAGGCCGAACGAGCGCGAGGCATACGTCTGGTACCTGATCTGGAAAGGCAGGTGCACGTTGAGCAGCGTGTCCAGCTCCGGCCGCGGCGTACACACCTGCACGGCGCTGCTATACCGCGCCTGGAATTCCTCCACCGCCGCCAGCGCCGCCCGCGCCCATAACGGGCTCGCCGTCAGTTCAGCCAGCCGTCCGACTTGCCGGGCCAGCCTGTCGTCCGTGATGGCTTCGCCGCCGTCGTGGCGGGACATCAGGCCGTTGAACGTGTGACATTCCGCGCGCCCGCCCTGCGGCACCTCGACCGAGCAGCGCACGGCGAAGAAGGCCGGGCCTTTGCGCGGGCACTCGTTGTCCAGGGAGACCAGGTTCTCCGGCTGCAGCAGCGATCCGTTGCCGACAAACCGGCGGTAATCCAGCGAATAGCCCGAGGGGTACGCGGCGCGGCCCGCACCGTCATAGGCGACGGTCAGGTTGAACGGCTGGTCATCCGCCGACCAACCCGGCGTGTAGCGCGGCGTTACCGCCAGTACACCGGAGTCGTCCGGGCACAGGATGCGCGGCTCGACGGTGATGCAACTGAAGATGACGTCCACCGTCAGCGCTGCGGGATGCGGACAGCCGAGCATACCGACGGCCACGACGCCCAAATGCCTGGTTTCCGGGCCGTGGTTCTCGATTTCGATCAGTTGGGCCTCCAGCGCGCCGGGCACGGCGCCGGACGCCGGCACGAGGAAGATCGTGCGCGTGAGCCGCAGGCCGCACGGCGTCTCGTGCGTGATGACCGTATAGTTGGCGGCGTGCCGGGTCCTGACGGAGCCGCCGGGCTGGGGCGCGCCGGAGTAGAAGATCTGCTCGCCATTCTCCACGAGGTAGAACTGCCGGTTGGCCGGAAAACCGTTTTCTTCCGGCACGACATCCCAGCGCGTGGCCAGGATCTGCTTGTCGGAATGAGAACGGCTGCTGCCCCCACCCCATCCGTCCACGACCGCCTTCGGCGTCGTGAGCAGGGGATTCGGCTGGCCGACGCGATCGCCGACGAGGAGGTTGGCGCGGAAGTGCGTGCCCGGAGACGGGGAGCGCGGGTCGAAGATGTAATCGCCGTTGTCAGCCGATTCCCCAGCCCACGCGGCACTGCGTTCCAGCAGGTCCGCCAGAAGCGATACGGCAGCGGGGTCCAGGGGAACCTGCTCGAGGCGCGCGCCGTCTGCCCGGTAGAGCCTGATCCCTTTCGGTTCGCTCCGGATAAGGCCATGACCGGCCTCCCCAACGGCTTGTGACAGCAGGGGGCGGAGGCGCGAATGGTTGAGCGCGGCGCGCACGATGGGGCGTCGCGGCCTGAGGCCGGTCCAGGCCAGCACGCGCCGGCCAGCCGGGTCGAGATAGAGCGCGTCGGTCGTGTCGGGCTCGGTGACGAGCCCGGCGAACAGATTCGGGGCCGCCTCGCGCGCATGGCGCGGGCCGCCTCCGAGCGCCTCTGCAAAGGGGGGCGGGGCCGGCAGCGGGTTCATAACGGCACGTTAGGGTCCCCGGCCGGTCCGGTCAAGCCGAAACTGTTACCGGTATCATCATTGCGGTGCAGGGCGGACTGGATTTTCGGCCGGTTTCTGGCACGATGGTGGGCGTACCGTGTGAAAGGAGGTCCGTATGATCCGGCGCGGCTCCGTAGGTGTGATCCTGACCCTCTTTTCCGCGGCCTTGGCGGGAGCGCAAGTGACCCAGAGCCCCGCACAGGCGGACGACATCCGCATCCCCACCAAGTGGTTCCAGAGCGCCAAGGGCTACGCAAAGGCCCTCGACCTCCAGAAGGTCACGCAGGCCGACCTCTTCCTCTTCTTCAAGCGTCCCAACACGC
>JAFGIZ010000200.1 GCA_016929365.1 Lentisphaerota bacterium | reverse complement strand
GCATCGATGTTTTCCCGGGCAATAGGCTTGACATTAATCATGGGCTTCCATAAAGAAGGGCGCTGAATTGTTGCACTCGGACGTGATCCGGGAATGCGGGGGAAATGTCAAGATTTTTTCCGTCATTGCCGGAGGCGGCCTGCCGGGAACGGGCGGGACCGGGTCCGGGTGTTCTTTACTATAGGACAGGAAAGACCAGAAGGAGGACAACGAGCCATGGCAGTGAAAGTAGGCATTAACGGTTTCGGTCGCATCGGCAGGGTGGTCTACCGGCTGGCCCACCAGGATCCCGAGGTGGAGGTGGTGGCGGTCAACGACCTCACGGACGCCGCGACGCTGGCGCACCTGTTGAAGTACGATTCCACGCACGGCCGGTTTCCCGGCACGGTGGAAGCGGCGGACAACGCGATCGCGGTGGACGGCAGGACGCTCAAGGTCATGGCCGAGAAGGACCCCGCCCGCCTGCCCTGGAAGGACCTGGGGGTGGACGTGGTCCTGGAGAGCACGGGGGTGTTCCGGACGCGGGAGAAGATCGCACTGCACCTGGAAGCGGGCGCGCCGCGCGTGCTGCTGAGCGTGCCGGCCAAGTCGCCGGACGACGTGGACGCGACGGTGGTGCTGGGGGTCAACGACGGCGACCTGACCGCCGACAAGAAAATCGTCTCGAACGCGTCGTGCACGACGAACTGCCTGGCGCCGATGGCCAAGGCGGTCCATGACGCCGTGGGGATCGAGGAAGGGCTGATGACGACGATCCACAGCTACACGAACGATCAGCAGATTCTGGATTTCCCGCACAAGGACCTGCGGCGGGCCCGCTCGGCGGCGGTCAACATCATTCCGACCACGACCGGCGCCGCGAAGGCGATCGGCCTGGTGATCCCCGACCTGAAGGGCAAGATGAACGGGATCGCCGTGCGCGTTCCGACGGTGACCGGTTCGCTCGTGGACCTGGTGGTGACGCTCAAGAAGGAGGCGTCGGTGGACGCGGTGAACGCGGCGGTCAAGGCGGCGGCGGAAGGCCCGATGCGCGGCATCCTGTCGTATTGCGAGGATCCGATTGTCAGCACGGACATTATCGGCGATCCGCACAGCAGCATTTTCGACGCACTGTCCACGATGAAGATCGGCACGCGGATGTTCAAGCTGGTTGCGTGGTACGACAACGAAGTGGGCTACTCGACGCGCTGCGTGGACCTGTTCAAAAAGATGGCGACGTTGTGAACAAGCAGACGATCCGGGATATCGAGCCGAAGGGCCGGCGTGTCCTGATACGCGTGGATTTCAACGTGCCGCTGGACGGCGGCGCGGTGGCCGACGACACGCGCATCCGCGCGGCCCTGCCCACGATCCGCTACGTGCTGGAGCACGGGGGCGCGGCGGTCCTGATGAGCCACCTCGGGCGGCCGAAGGGCAAGCCGAACCCGGAGTTCAGCCTGAAGCCCGCGGCGGACCGGCTGGCGGAGCTGCTGGGCCGGCCCGTGGCGTTTGCGCCCGATTGCGTGGGCGGGGCGGTCGAGGCCATGGCGGCCGGGCTCGGGCCCGGAGACGTCCTGCTGCTGGAAAACCTGCGCTTTCATCCCGAGGAGGAAGGCAAGGGCGGCGACGACATGCCGGCGCGGCAGGCCGCCTTCGCGAAACAGCTGGCGGCGCTGGGCGACCTGTACGTGAACGACGCCTTCGGCACCGCGCACCGCGCGCATGCGTCCATGGCGGCGGTGCCGCGTCTTTTCGAGACGGCGGCGGCCGGGTTTCTGCTCGAGAAGGAGATGGCCTACCTGGGCAAGGCGCTGGAGAACCCGGAGCGGCCGTTCGTCGCGATTCTCGGCGGCGCGAAAATCAGCGGCAAAATCGACGTGCTGGCGAACCTGATGGAAAAGGTGGACGCCGTCCTTGTAGGGGGGGGCATGGTCTATACGTTCTACCGGGCCATGGGCTACCCGGTCGGGGACTCGCTGGTCGAGGAAGACCGCATTGACATGGCCAGGGCGACGCTGGACAAGGTCAAGGCGCGGAACGTGCGTTTCCTCCTGCCGGTCGACCACGTGGTGGCCGACGCGTTTCGGGCGGACGCGAACCGCAAGGTCGTAGGCGAGAAGGGCATCGAGGAAGGGTGGCGGGCGCTGGACATCGGGCCGCGCACCGTGGAGCGGTTCAAGCAGGAAATCGCGAAAGCCGGGACGGTGGTCTGGAACGGCCCGATGGGCTGTTTCGAGATGGAACCGTTCGCGGCGGGGACGACGGCGATTGCGCGCGCCGTGGCCGAGGCGGATTGCACCAGCATCATCGGCGGCGGGGACAGCGCGAGCGCGGTCAACCGCAGCGGGCTGGCCGACAGGATGTCGCACATCAGCACGGGCGGCGGCGCGAGCCTGGAGTTCCTGGAGGGCAAAACGCTGCCGGGCATTGCGGCCCTGACCGACAAGGGGCCGGACGCGTAGAGGCGGGCGGAAGCGGACAAGCAGGGAGGCAAAAGGGGAGCGGGCGTTATGACGGCGATGAAATACAGAAAAACGATAATCGCGGGCAACTGGAAGATGAACAAGGCGCTGGCCGAGGCGGAAGCGCTGGCCTCCGAGATCAAGCGGGAACTGGCCGAGTTCCGCGAGGCGGACGTGGTCCTCTGCCCGCCCTTTACGGCGTTGAAGGCAGTCGGCGAAGTCATCGGCGATACGCCGATCAAGCTCGGGGCGCAGAACATGCACTGGGAGAGCGACGGCGCCTACACGGGCGAGATCTCGGCCGCGATGCTGCGCGACCTGTACTGCCATTACGTGATCCTGGGGCACAGCGAGCGCCGCGCCTATTTTCGCGAAACCGATACGATCGTGAACCGCAAGGTCAAGGCCGCGCTGGCGGCCAACCTGGTGCCGATCGTGTGCGTGGGCGAAACCCTCGAGGAGCGCGAAGGGGACGAGACCGAGGCGGTGGTCCGGCGCCAGGTGGAACGGAGCCTGCAGGGGCTGGGCGGGGAGCTGGGCCGCGTGGTGGTCGCCTACGAGCCGGTCTGGGCGATCGGCACGGGCAAAACGGCGACGCCGGAGCAGGCGCAGGATGTGCACGCGTTGATTCGCTCCGTACTGGCCTCGCTGGCCGACGACGACACGGCGGGGGCGATGCGGATCCAGTACGGCGGCAGCGTGAAGCCGACCAATGCCGCGGATCTCTTCGGCCAGCCGGACATCGACGGCGGGTTGATCGGCGGCGCGGCGCTGGAGGCCCGTTCGTTCGTAGACATTGTAAAGGCGGCGAAGTAGAGAAGGAACGGGGGAATCATGCTGGGCGTTGTACGGGGTATTCTGATTGCGATCGAAATCGTAACCTGCCTGTTGCTGGTAGGTGTGGTCCTGTTGCAGAAAACCAAGGGACAGGGCATAGGCCTGGCCTTCGGGGCGGCGATGGGCGAAACGCTGTTCGGGGCGCGGGCCGGGAACGTGTTGACGCGCGCGACCGTTATTCTGGCGATCATCTTCCTGGTGAATACAACCTTGATTGCGGTGGTGGGGTCGGCCCGGCGCGAGGCCGGGTCGGTGACGGACGACATGGATGTGCCGGCGCCGCTGCCGGCCGCGCCGGGTGTTCCGGGCATGCCGGCCGCGGATCTGCCCGCGCCGGACATGCCGCCGGCCGAGGATCTGCCTGCGGCGGACATGCCGCCGCCCGCGGCGCAGCCCGCGCCCTCCGTGCCGGCCAACACGCCGGAGCCGCCGGCCGCGGATCTGCCCGCGGCGCCCGCAGGGTAAAAGCCGGCGGCCCGCCGCCGGTCCGAAAGGACAACGTTGTGGGGTCCACGCCGAAAGGCCTCCTGCACGAGGCCATGATGCTGGGGGCGCCGGCGCGCGTGCCGGTGATGTGCCAGCTCGCCATCGGGCACACGCTGCTGAACACGGGCACGCATCCGGTGGACTTCTTTCTGTCCAGCGAGGCGTATGCGGACGCGTTGCTGGCCGTTCGCGCGCTGTACGATTTCGACGGCATCCTGATTCACAAGCCCGGCCGCGAACCGGGCTTCCGGGAGATCGTGGACCGCATCGAGCGCGACGGCCGCCCGCCGACCGTCTACCTGAAAGACGGGTCGCGCGTCGAATGCCTGCCCGACGACGATCCCTACTACCGGCCCGCGGAGGCGTTGTCGCCGCCGCCGGTGGCGGAGCTGGACCCCGAGGATCCGCTGGGGTGGGCGCCGGACTCGTTCGTCCGGTGGTGCCGGCACAAGGGCACCGCCTTGTACCGCACGCCCGAAGCGGTTCCCGGCTACTGGTTCGCCTGCATCGACCGCGTGCGGAAGGCCGCAGGGGAGACCTACGCAGTGCACGGGGAGGTCCGCTCGCCCTTCGATCACCTCTTGAACATCGTGGGCATGGAAAACGCGCTGGTGGCGCTGCTGGAGTGCCCCGACCGCGTGCATGCGCTGTTGAACACGTTTACGGACATGACGGCCGCCTGGGCGGTGGCGCAGGCCCGCCGGGGATGCGACGCCGTCAAGATCTCCTCGCCCTACGGCGGCGCGGGCTTTATCTCGCGCGCGCAATACAGCGAATGGATTGTCCCGTACGAGCGGCGGATTGCCGACGCCGTGCGGGCCGCGGGGGCGTTTTCGTACGACCACACCTGCGGCGCCATCGGGGACCGGCTCGACCTCATGTGCGACACGGGCATTGACGGGATCGAAACGCTCGATCCGCCGCCGCTGGGGACCGTGGAGCTGGCGGAGGCCAAGGCGCGCCTGAAGGACCGCCTGTTCATCAAGGGCAACGTGGACCCGGTCCACACGATTCTGGAGAAAAGCACGGCCGAGGCCCGCGCGGATATCGAGCGGGTATACGCCACGGGCAGCGAGGGCGGGCAGTACATCCTGAGCACAGCCTGCAGCGTGCCCCCCAAGGCGCCTCCGGACAACGTGCGGCAGATGACCGAGTGCGTCTACGCGCACGCCGGTTGACGCGGCGGGCCGCCGGCCGGCCGCAGGAGGAGATCAGGCATGCAGGACACGCGATGTTACGTGGCGCGGGCGCCGGTCCGCGTCGACCCGGCGGGGGGCGGCACGGACGCGCCGCCGTTCAGCGTCGAGCACGGCGGGCTGGTGTTGAACATGGGCATTGCCCGCCACGTCTACGCGCGGCTGGAGGTGCGGCCCGGGTCGCGGGCGGTGGAGATCGTATCCGAAGACCTGGGGCAGGAGGCGCGGGCGGAGTCGCTCGACGGGCTGCGGATCGACGGGACGCTTGACCTGCTGAAGGGCATTGCCCTGCGCATGCGGCCCGCGTGGGGCTTTCACATGTCGGTCTGCTCGGACGTGATGCCGGGCAGCGGCCTGGGATCCTCGGGGGCGGCCGGGGTGGCCTGCGTGGGCGCCTTCGATGCGGCGCTGGGCGTGCGGCGTTCGCAGGGCGAGACCGCGGACCTGGCTAACTCCGTCGAGCGCGACGACTTGAAGGCGGCGGGCGGGAACCAGGACAGCTACGGCGCGGCCTTCGGGGGCATCAACGCGATCACCTACCTCAAAGGCGGCGGCACGGAGCGCCGGCCGGTGGACGTCGCGGCCCGCACGGTGTACGAACTGGAGCGGCGTTGCGTGCTGGTCTACACGGGTGAAGTGCACCTGTCCGGAAACATTCACAGCGATATCAAGCGCCGTTACGCCCTGCCGAACAGTCCGACCGTGGACGCCATGCAGCAGCTCGTGCGGGTGGCGCGCGAGAGCGTGGCGGCGCTGGAGCGCGGCGATACGGACCGTTTCGGCGAGCTGCTGAGCGAAAACTGGACCCAGCACAGGCGGCTGCACGAAAGCTGCGACAGCGCGCGCCTGCGCCGTTTCTACGAGGCGGCCCGGGACCACGCGGTCGGCGGCAAGACCTGCGGCGCGGGCGGCGGGGGGTGCGTGCTCTTTCTTGCCCGCGAGGGCCGGCGCAAGGCGCTGGAACGAGCCTGTGTCGCACTCGGCGGCGAACTGCTGCCGTTCGGTATCGACCCGGCCGGCCTGGTGTCCTGGGAAGCTTGAGCGGCGCTTACTTGCCGGGGTCCCAGCGGCCCACGAGACGCTCGAAACAGGGCTCCGGAAAGCGCTCCTTGAAGAGCCGGTAGTACCAGAGCTCCTTCGGCGAGTTCAGCGTATAGCCTTCCGGCGTGGAGCGCGCGGCGTCGTTGAAGTCGGCTGCGGCGACATGTTTGCGGGCGAGCTCATCCATGATGTCGTCCGTCCCGGTTCCGCCCGAGAACCGCAGTTTGCTGCGTTCGGTAATGGCTTTGGGAAGGAGGTCCCGGAACGCTTCGCGGAGGAGCCATTTCTCCATGAGGCCGCCGCCGGGCAGGCGGTGAATTTTCCAGTCCACCGGGAGGTGGGCGGCGAACGCCATGACGTCGGTGTCGATGAAGGGCGTGCGGTAGCTGATGCCGTTGCCCTGCATGGCCCGGTCGAGCCGCTGCACGGCGGTGTTATAGGCGACGGCCACGAGACGCTCCATCATGCGCAGGCGCCCCCCCTCGGTGGGCACGTCCTTCAGGAGATGATAGCCGCCGAACAGTTCATCGCCGCCTTCTCCGCTGAGAATGCAGTTGGTCGTGCGGTGCGCCAGCTCCGAGGCAAAGAGGTTCGCGATCGTGCCGCTCACGCAATCCTCGTCGAACGATTCGAGAAAGTAGACGGCGTCCGGCACGAGTGCCTCGATTTCCGCGGCTGAGAACAGGCGGATCTCGTGCTTGAGGCCGAGATGTCCGGCCACGATCCGGGCGTTGTCCACATCGGGCGCGCCGCCCTCGTAGCCCACGGTGAGCAGGGGTACATCGCCGCCCAGGGCCGCCACGGCGGCGGCGATGATGGAGCTGTCCAGGCCCCCGCTGAGCAGGCAGGCCCCGACCGCGCCGTCGTTGAGGCGCCGTTCCACGGCCCGCATTAGAATCTCGCGCAGCGCGGCGGCCGCATCTTCCGGATCGCGCGGCACGCTCACGGCGGGGGCCTGGGGCACGTAGCCGGAGACGCCGCAGGCCGAAGAATACGTTGTGCCGGGCAACACGTCCTGCACATCCGCGGAGCGGCCGACAAGGGCCTTGAGCTCCGACGCGAAGAGCAGGCCCCGGCCCTCGCGCGTGCCGTAATAAAGGGGGCGCACGCCGACCGGATCGCGGGCCAGGAGGATCTCGCCGCCGTCCAGGACGGCGCAGGCAAATACGCCCTTGAGGTGCGCCGCGAAGGTTCGGCCGTGGGCGCGGTAGAGGCGCAGCGCTACGGCGGCGTCGGATTCTCCGTCACGGCGTTCGTTGTAGATTTCGCCGTCGAACAGGATCAGCGCGCCGTCGTCGGCGGCAAAGCCGTCTCCGCGTGCCCCGGAAAGCCTGGGCGCGCAGGCGCCGAGCCCGAAAGCGTCCTCCGCCCGCACGGTGCGGGTATCCGGCCCGCGGTGCTGCATGGTTTTCAACATGTCGGTTACGGTATCGCGGGAATGATCCGTGCCCAGGGTTCCGGCTATGGCTGTCATATCTCGTCTCCTCGTTGGGTGTTGTCAAAGGGGGCGGTCGGCCCAGCGCGCCACGTTGGGCGTGATGCGTTCGGGCTGGTCGAACACCTCCGTGAAAATCCGGTGGTAGTGGCATTCTTCCGCGCAGCGCAGGCCGGCCCCGGGGCGTGCCGCGCGGTACGCCTCCGCGTCCGCCGGGGTCATGGCGGAGGCCAGGGCCGCCTGGAGCAGGTCGACCGTCCCGCTGCCTTCGTCAAACTGGGCCTTATCGCGCCAGACGATCTCCGCCGGCAGCAGGTCCTCGAAGGCTTTCCGCAGAATCCATTTCTCGACCGGCGGCGTGCCGCGCAGTTTCAGGGCCGCGGGAATGTCCTGGCCGAGCTGAATCATCTCCAGGTCCAGGAAAGGCACGCGCCCTTCGATGGAGTGGATCATGGTCAGGCGGTCCACGCGCTGCAGGTTCACGTTGTGCAGGGACGCCACGGAACGGCGCAGCTCGCGCTGCAGCACCTCGTCGGGGTCGTCAATGTCCTTGTAATAGCTGTACCCGGCGAACAGCTCGTCGGCGCCTTCCCCGGTCAGGATGACCTTGACCTCCTGCGCGGCCAGGCGGGAGGTGAAATAGCAGGGGATGGCGCTGCGGACGAGGTCGCGGTCGTAGGATTCGAGGGCGCGGATGATCGCCGGCAGGGCGTCGAGTACCTCGTTCACGGTCAGGATATGCTCGTGGTGCACGGTATCCACATAACGGGAGACCCGGCGCGCCGCCTGCAGGTCGGGACTGTTTTCCAGGCCCACCGAGAAGGTGTGGATCGGCCGGCCCAGGTTGCGGCGGGCCAGCGCGACGATCAGGCTGCTGTCCAGTCCGCCCGACAGGAACGCGCCGAGCGGCACGTCGCTCATGAGGCGTTTTACCACGGCCTTTTCGAGTGTCTGCCGGATCCGGCTGACGGCCGCCGCTTCGTCCAGCGGCCGCGCGGGCACGTCGGGGACGGTATAGAACGTGCGGAACCCGGTTTCCGAATCGTAACAGGTGCCGGGGGGGAACTCCCGGACGTCCTCGGCAAAGGCCGCGAGCGGCGCCATCTCGGACGCGAACCAGAAGGCGCCCTCGGGGCGGGCGTAATAGAGCGGTTTGATGCCGAGCGCGTCCCGCGCGGCGAAAAAGCGTTGCCCGTCGCTGACCGCGAAAGCGAACATGCCGTCAAGCGCGTGCACGACGCCGGCACCCAGGTCCTCGTACAGGTGCAGCGCGGTTTCGGTGTCGCTGGTTGTCGCGAGGGTGTGGCGCCCGCCGATCTGTTCGTTGAGCGAGCGGAAGTTGTAGATCTCGCCGTTGGCGACGATGGCGTGGGACCGGTCTTCGCTGTAGATCGGCTGGCGGCCGCCTTCGGGGTCCATGATGCTGAGTCGCCGGTGGCCGAGGACGGCGCTTGCGTCGCGGTGCAGTCCGCGGGCGTCGGGTCCGCGATGGACCAGCTGCCGCAGCATGGCTTCTACGGGTTCCGTGCCGTCCGTTCCCCCCCAGATGCCTGCGATGCCGCACATAAATGGCTCCTTATCCCTTATTCCGCGCGGGCAGGACGCCGCGTTCCAGGAGGAAAGCATGCGCGACGTCCGCCGCGTTACGGTGCTTCTCGTCGACCTCGAAATTCAGTTTCCGCATGGCGTCGTTGTCCAGGATGCCGTCCAGGCGCGCCAGGGCGGCGCGCAGTTCCGGGTGCCGCGCCAGGGTGTCGGCGCGGACGACCGGGGCCGCGTGGTAGGGCGGGAAGAACCCCCGGTCGTCTTCCAGGGTGCGCAAGGCGTAGGCCGCGATCCGGCCGTCCGTGGCAAACGCGCAGATCGCGTCCACATCCCCGCGCGCAACGGCCCGGTACATGAGCCCCGGGTCCATGTCCGTGACGTCGCCGAAGGCTAAGCCATAGACCTCGCGCAGCCCCGGGTATCCGTCTTCGCGCACGGCAAACTCGGCCGTAAATCCCGCGGTCAACCGGGGCGCCAGGGGCGCGAGGTCGCTGATGGACGCGAGGCCCCGGGCCGCGGCGAAGTCCTCCCGCACGGCGATCGTGTAGGTGTTATTGAAGCCGAAGGGGGCCAGCCACCGGCAGTTGAAGCGCGGGGCGTACGCCCCGGCCACGGCGGTATAGGCGCGTTCGGGGTCGGCGACAACAGGCTGTTTGAGAATGGCGGTAAGCGCGGTGCCCGTGTATTCGGCGTACAGATCCAGATCGCCGCGGACCAGGGCCGCATGGCAGATCATCGTGCCGCCGAGATTCAGTTTGCGCGCGACCCGCAGGCCCGTGTGCGCTTCGATGGTCTGGGCCATGATTTCCGCGAGGACCAGCTGCTCGGTGAAGTTCTTGGACCCCACCGTGACGGTCGGCGTGGACGCGCCGCCCGTGCAGCCCGCGAGGGCGAGGCCGCAGGCGGCCGTGGCCGCGGCGCGCAGGACGCGCCGCACGGCGGCCGCGGTACGGACGGCGGGATCGCGGACGGTATCGGACCGGCGCGTGCTCATGCCTGGTGCAGCCTCCGTTTGAGCCGTGTTTCCAGGAACCCGATGCCGTAGCCCAGCAGCAGTGCCATGGCCGAGGCCGCCAGCACGCCGAGGGCGATGGCGTTCCGGTTGCCGGTCGCGAGGCCGCGGAAGATGAAATCGCCGAGTCCGCCGGCGCCGATCAGGGCGGAGAGCGTCGCAATGCCGACGGTGATCACCGCCGACGTGCGGATACCGGCGATGATGACGGGCGTGGCGAGCGGGAGTTCGACCATCCAGAGGCGCTGGCGCCGGGTGAACCCGAGTCCGTCGGCGGCCTCCAGCACGTTGCGGTCGACCCCGTTGAGGCCGGCGTGGGTGTTGACGATGATCGGCAGCAGCGCGTAGAGGACGAGCGCCGCGACGGCCGGCCTGGCGCCCAGGCCGAGGGGGATCATCAACAGGGCCAGCATGGCGACGCTGGGAACGGTCTGGACCACGCCGGAGACGCCCAGCACGAATCCCCGCAGCGCGCGCCGGCGCGCGATGAGGATGCCCAGCGGCACACCGATGAGCACAGCGGCGCCGGCGGCGCAGCCGGTGAGCATGAGATGCTGCAGCGTCTTGACGAGCAGCTCGCCCCGCGTGTCGGCGATGTAGCGGAGAAACGTCATGCGGCGCGGGCCTCGAACTGCTTGAGCTGCGCCGCGGGCCGCCCGAAGAGGTTGCGGACGAAGTCCGTCTCCGGGCGCTTGAGCAGCTCGCCGGGCGCGCCGGTCTGTTCAATGCGGCCGTTATGCATGACGGCGATCCGGTCCGCCAGCGCCAGGGCCTCGAAAATATCGTGGGTGACAAAGATAATGGTTTTGCGGATGCGCCGCTTCAGGTCGAGCAGCTCCTGCTGGAGGCGGTCCCGGGTCAGCGCGTCCAGCGCGCCGAACGGTTCGTCCATGAGGAGGTAATCGGGATCCGCGGCCAGGGCGCGGGCGACCCCGACGCGCTGCTTCTGGCCGCCGGAAAGCTGGTCGGGGTATTGAGCGGCGTACAGGTCGGGAGGAAGGTCCACCGTTTCGAGCAGCATGCGGGCGCGGTCGCGCCGTTCGGACGCGGGCCGGCCGGTCAGGCGGAGCACGACGGCGACATTTTCGGCGACGGTCAGATGGGGCAAAAGGCCGATGCCCTGGAAAACGTAACCGATGGCCCGGCGCAGCGCGATGGGGTTTTCCTGCATGATGTCGCGGCCGTCCACCCGGATGGTGCCCCCGGAGGGTTCGATCAGGCGGTTGACCATCTTGAGCGTGGTGGTTTTGCCGCACCCGGAAGAGCCCAGGAGCACGAGGGTTTCGCCTTCCGAAACGGTCAGCGATATCCCGTCTACGGCCCAGGTCCTGCCGTCATCGAAGGTTTTCCTGACCTTGTCCAGTACAATCACGCCGTATGCCTTCCGGCCCGATCCGCGGGATCAGGTCTTGTCGATTTCGAGGACGCCGACCAGGCCGTGGCCGCAGCCCTGGCCCTGCTGTTGCTTGGTGATGACGTCCCGCAGGGCGTAGCCCAGTTGCGGTTCGATAATGTTCTCGCGCGGCAGGCCCATGCCGTACCAGCCCGTACCCTCCACGACCCGTTCCATGCGCTCGCGCATGCGTTGCAGGGGCGCGGGACAGGCCGCGGGCGGTTCCGGGATGGGCCCGCTGAAGGCGCGGGATTCTTCGTCGTACAGTTTCAGCAGCGTGATGACATGGTGCACGAGGTAGTTCCAGCAGCCTTGCAGGTGCTCGTAGTAGCGGTTCAGGAATTCGAAGCCGGGCTTGGGGACATAGTCGAAGAGCAACTCCTGGAGGTCCGTCCGCCGGTTGACTTCGTGGAGGGAATTGACCGCGTTGCGGATCGGCTGGGCGCCGGGGTTGTATTCCCCGGTGTCGATGTGGCGCCCTGTAAAGACCGAGCGGTCATAGAAGCAGAGCGGGCGGATCTCCACCCCGCTCTGCCGGGAAGCCTCCGCGATAATGGCGTCTGCTTCGGAGCGGCTCATGAGCCGCAGGGTCAGGTGCTGTAATTCGTCGCGGCGCGCTTCGCGTTCTTCTTTTTCATAGATATAGGAGACGACGTAATCCATGTTCCGGTTTTCGGCATGTTCGTGCGTCCAGAGGTTCTGCCACTCGTACGAATAGCGCCCCAGCCAGTCGCAGTTGATCAGGCAGTAGTCTTCGGTGCGGCGGGCGATATCGACGAGGAGGCGGATCATGGTTTCGTCTTCGTTGTGATGCGAGCAGGTGCCGAACGACGTGAAGTAGAGATCGTACGGCGGCTCGTCCGGCGCGAGGGGCAGCCCTTCCGTAAAACTGGCCTGCTCGAACGCCAGCTTGGAGCGGTGTCCGTGCGCCTCGGCGGCCTGCCGGAGCAGGTCCTCGTTGAGGTCGACGCCCTTGTACTGCCCGAGCACGTCCGGGCTGAGCAGATCGACTTCGACCTGTTCCAGGTCCGCGTCGCGGTCGCGGATGCCGGTCAGGAGTTCATAGCCGTCGCCGCTGCCGCAGCCCAGGTCGAGAATCCGGACGCGGCGCAGGGACTGGCGGCAGCGGTCGATCAGCTTCTGCAGGTGCGGACGCAGAAAATGCCGCGAGATCTCGTCTTCCCAGAGGCGGCGGACGTTGTCGTATTTGCCTACCAGTCCGGAGTGTTTTTCGTAGAGGCCGCTCTTGACGGCTTCGCTGTAGGCGGGCATCTGGTCGTTACCGTTCCGGCTCATCGTGCTCTCCTTGCAAGGGGGTGCCGGCTGCCTCAGGGCAGCGTTTTGTCTAGCACGCCCGGTATGGATTTTCGGATCGCGTCGCGGATCTCATCGGGCAGCGGCCGGCGCGGCCGGGCCATGATTTCCCGGCGCCGTTCGTAGGCGGCCCTCAGGGCGCCGCCGTCGGCTTCGAGCGGGTAGCGCACGTAGACCTTGTCGCGCGTCGGCAGCGGCAGATGGTAGATAAAGGTTTTGTGATCCGACTGCATGACCTCGTCCAGCATGGCCTTGACGCCGTCCATCTCGTTCTCGCCGAAGTCCGGCTCGGCGAGCATATGCTTGACGATGCCGATATGGGCGTCGTCCATGACGGCCTGTTCGGGGCAGAACACGTTCGTTCGTTCCAGCAGGCCGAACGCGTAGTGGATGTACTGCGCCCCGCCGCGCGGGACGGACGCGAGCGTGATCAGCTTTTCCACGGTGGCCTGGATGCCGGGCACCGATGCGTCCGCGACGCCGGCCGTGGAATAGCACGGCAGCCCGTAGAAGCGCGCCATCTGGGCGCAGTCGATGTTGTAGTGGTTGAATTCCGGCGCGCCGTACATGTCATTGAGATTGTCCAGGCGCGTGCGCACGGGAACGGCGCCGTACAGGATCGGCGCGCCCGGCGAAACGAGCTGGTTCAGAATGACGCCGGCCAGCAGCTCGGCGTTGATCAGGGCCACCATCCCGAACTCGTCGAACGGGCCCGTGGCGCCGCCCATGGGGCAACTCGAGATCACGACGGGCGCCTTCCGCTTGGCGATTTCCATGAAGGTTTCGGCCGTATCGTCCACGATCTGCAGCGGGCTCTTGACGGCGCAGCAGATGAAGGACAGGACCGGATTGGCCGCAAACGCGTCCGGGCCGCCGGCCACGCATTCGCCGAGGCGGATGACGTTGTCCAGCTGGCCGACGTCGGTGAGGCCGGCCTGCACGTGCTTGGTGATATTGTCGAGACTGGCCAGGAACTTGTTGACGTCTTTGTTTTCGGGGGTGACGTCCGGGTCCTGGATGTTGACGCAGCGGATGAAGAAGTCGAGGTGCTCCAGGTTGTCGCAGAGGTGCGCCGCGGCGCGGAGCCGCGCGACGGACCCCTCCCGGCGGGTAAAGGCCGGGGTTCCGTCGTCCCCGAACGCCACGTCGAGCCAGATGTTGGTCTCCGACCCGCTGCCGAACCGCACGCGCGGTTCATGGGCGTCGAGCACCAGGCGGTTGGCCGGGTCGCGGGCGCCGAGTACGACGGTGGAAGGAGCGGACTCCAGGGCCTGGTCGACCAGGCCCGCCGGGATGCGCACGTGCCAGTGGTCGTCGCGCGCCTCGACGCGGGCGCCCCGTTCCCGGAACAGGCGGCCGGCCCGGTCATTGTAACAGTGTATCCCCTGGGTATCGAGAATCCAGCGGGATACCCCGTCGACATGTTGAATCTGTTTTTCGGACAGCCGCCGGTACGGGCGGACGACGACGCCTTCGCGTTGGGGATCGGTCATAGGCCGGATGCCTCGCGCCGGGCCTTCACGCCGCACATGCAGGGGAAGGTTTGTTTCAGGTAACGCCGCACCACGTTCGGGATCGCCCGGCTCTGGTAGAGCAGCTTGGCGCGTACGCGGTAGCGCAGAGGTTCCTTGCTGACCAGCGGTGTGCCGTTGCGTGTTGAGGGTTTCATAGGTGTCCTCCTTTTTTTTTGTACGGTCCTTAAAGCTGCCGGATTTCGGGGAAGGTTTTCAGGATGTCCGCGCGCAGGTCCGGCGCGAGGCGGGATTCCGGCGCGGCGCCGCGCAGTTCGCGGACGCGCCGCGCGGCGCGTCCCGCGGCGGTGTCCTCCGGGCCGACGCTTTCGCGTTTGTCGCGGTTGGCCAGGCCGGGCATAAAGAATTCGCCGCGCATGAAGCGGATCGTGTGTTCCTCCGCGAGATAATCGGCGCCCGGCCCCTTGTCGATCATGAGATCGGCGGCCAGCGTATCGGGGTTGACCTCGATGCCCTTCAGGACGCGCCGGCACATGCCGAGAATCTCGTTGTCCATGACCAGCTTGTCATAGGCCACGGTCAGGTCGGTTTCCATCAGGCCGGCGATATCGTGGATATAGTTGGCCCCGCTCATGGCCACGAGCAGGCTGGACATGGCGCTTTCGTAGGCGGCCTGGATATCCACGCTCTTGGCGTCCGTCGTGCCGCCGGTGGAATAGAGCGGGATCTCGAGGTGCTGGGCCACCTGCGCGACGGCGGCGTTGATCATGGCGCGTTCGACCGCGCCCCCCACGTGGTCCATGGTGCGCAGATTGGTAATCGAACCGACACTGCCGCAGATGCCCGGGGCGCCCCGGCGGACGCTCTGGACCAGGGCGATGCCGCCGAGGGTTTCGGCAACGTGTGCGAGCACGTTGCCCGCCAGGGTGATGGGGGCCGTGGTACCGCAGATGGGTTCGGTGGGTACCACCACGGGCAGCCCCTTTTCGGCGAGATAGCAGGTCATCTCGCCGTAGTGGTCGTCGACCTTGAAAGGACTGATGATGAGGGTAATGAACGAGACGAAGGGGTTCTCGCGCAGGGCGTCGGCCCCGCCGGCGATCGTCTCGGCCATCCGGACCACGTTGCGGCAGCCGTCGAGGGTATAAATGCCGCCCATGACGTGTTTGGCCGTGTTGTCCAGGGCATGGAAGAAGCGGTTGACGTCGATCTGCTCGCGGTCCGTGATGTCGTTGGGGAACACGTTGATCGTAAAAAGATGGATATGCTCAAGGGCCTCGACGAAGCGCGCGTTCAGCGCGACGTCGGCCGTGACGGACGGCCGGCGTTCGCCCGTATCCGGATCGAGCACGTATATGGCCGTGCCGCCGGTGCCGAAGTGCACCCGGTTCTTTTCGAGGACACAGTCGGTTTGTCCGTCGCGGGACGCCAGGGTGATCCGCGACGGATTGGACGCGATCGCGTCTTCCACCAGGCTGCGCGGCAGGCGGCACAGGCAGGCCGCGTCGTCCACCTCGGCGCCGGCCCGGCGGAACGCCGTGCGCGCCGTGGCCGAATAGACCCGCAGGCCGGACTGGTCCAGAATACGGAGGGCTTCGTCCACGATGGCGGAGACGTCGCTCCCGGTCAGCGGGGCATACAGGGAAGCCGGAAGCCCCGCCGGAGACGGTGCGTCTGATTCAGGGGTCATACAGTTACTCCTCTCGTTGTGCCGCGGGCTCCGCGCTGTGCATCAGCTGCCGCATGAGCTCCGCCCGGTTCACGACCGAGACGTGCGCCCGGGAGGCGATATCCGCGAGACCGTCCCGGCGCTCGGAGAGCACAAAAATCGGAATGGACCCGTTCACGTCCCGTATATTGAGCACGCATTCCAGTACGTCGACGCCCGCCGTTTCGGGGTCCACCAGCACGGCATCGAAATGCGCGTTGTGCAGGGCGGCGATAGCGGAGAGCACGGTATTGCGAAACACGGGGGTCAGCCCGGTTTCGAACGCCAGATCACTCATCCGGTTGCCGCCCGGCGAACCGATGATCAGTATGGCCGGCAACGTCAAGGCTGCGTCTCGTTCTACAGTTGTCTGCTTTCGCCTCGACGTACCATGCACATGGCGTGCCAAGCCGCCGCCGCCAGCGCGTAACAGGCTGACGGTCAAGGGGTTGTAATGTCAAGCCGCCGCCGGAGCAACGGCGCGGGACGGGGCCCGCACGGGAAACGGCGGGCCATGTGCACATAGGTTCCACTTTTCTCGGAAAAGCGGTCAAAAGGTGTGTACTATATGCGCAAAACGGCTTTTAAAGGCCGTATCTGCGCAGTTTATTGTACAGGGCGCGCCGGCTGATGCCCAGCAACTCGGCGGTTTGCTTGCGGTTATTGCCGGTAAAGATCAGGGTCTGGGCGATCATGTCGCGTTCCACGTCGCGCAGCGGAGTGCCGATATCGAAGGTGATGTTGGGTGCGCTGTGTGCTGCGGGGACGAGGCGGTCGGGGAGGTGGGCGGGCGTGATAATGTTGTCGGTACAGACGAGGACGGCGCGCTGGACGACGTTCTTGAGCTCGCGCACGTTGCCGGGCCAGTCATACTGATCGAAGATGGCGAGACATTCGGGGGCAAGGCCGCGGATCTCGCGCTGGAACGCGTCGCTGTACCGTTTCAGAAACGCGTCGACGAGCATGGTCACGTCGCCGCGGCGGTCGGTGAGGCGGGGCATATCGATATGGAAAACATCGAGCCGGTAGAACAGGTCTTCCCGGAAGGAGCCGTTGCGCACGGCCTCGGAGAGGTTGACGTTGGAGGCGGCGATCAGCCGCGCATCGGTGGTGAGCCAGGCGCGCCCGCCGAGACGGTGGAAGCGTTTCTGTTCGATCAGGCGCAGCAGGCTGACCTGGACTTTTTCGTCGATCGAGCCGATTTCGTCCAGGAAGACCGTTCCGCCGTTGCCGCGTTCGAAGAGCCCTGCGCGGGCGGCCGCGGCGCCGGTGAACGAACCTTTTTCGTGTCCGAACAGTTCGCTTGCGACAAGCTCGCGGGGCAGGGCGGCGAGATTCACAGGCAGAAAGGGGCCGTCGCGGCGCGCGCTGGTCTGATGGATGGCGTGCGCGGCGAGGTCCTTGCCGGTGCCCGTCTCGCCGGTGATCAGGATGGGCATATCCGTGGCGGCGGCCTGGCGGATCTGGCGGTACACGGCCTGCATGGCGGGCGAACGCCCGACCATATCCTGGAACCCGGCACGCCGGCGTTCCGAGTGCAGGAGGAGGTTGGGGCCGTAGGTTTGCCGCTGCTCGAGCGCCGTTTCGATCAGTAGGCGCAGCTCCTCGTCGGAAACGGGCAGCTTGGCGTAGTGATAGGACCCGGCCTTGAGGGCCGTCATGGCGGCGCGGATGGCATGGTCGTCGGCCACGAACAGGATCTGGGTGCGCGGGCTCTTGGCGGTAATGACTTCGATCAGGTCGACGCCGTCGATGCGCCCGCCTTTGACGGCGGCGCTGGACATGACGAGAATATCGAACTGTTCCTCTTCGAACCGTTCCAGGACACGGTCCATGTCGGGCTCAAAGGTCACGTCCGGCCGACGCGGCCGCAGAACGGCCTTGATGCGCTGGGGCAGCTCGGGGCCCCTGGATACGCAGATAATGCGGAGACGTTGTCGTTTTTTGGCCATAACCCGTGCCCGCAACACTAGCACGGGGGGGCATCCTGGAGAAGGATGGAATCCGGGCCGGCGAGCGGTCTTGCGTTGGACGGAGCGGGGTGGTAGCGTAGCTCGGTTTCCGGCGCGCAGCAGAAAGGAGGCGGCGGTGAGCGGGATAGCATGGCCGTTATTGGGATACGGGGCGGCGGGGGCGTTCGTCATGTTCAACGTCCTCTGGGTCATTCAGTGCCGACGGCGTGATGCCGGCGTGGTGGACGTGGGCTGGACGGCCGGCGTAGGGGTAATGGCCGTGGTGATCGCGGCGGCGGGGTCCGGCTGGGTGCCGCGCCGGGCGCTGGTCGGGCTGCTGGGCGGGGCGTGGGCCCTGCGTCTGGCGGGTTACATTGTGGCCAACCGCGTTCTCGGGCCGGAGGAGGACGGGCGTTATCGCCGCATGCGCGCCTATTGGGGGCGGCGCGCGAACCTGCATTTCTACTGGTTTTTCACGAGCCAGTCGCTGCTCGTGGCGCTGTTTGCGGTGCCGTTCCTGCCGGCGGCGGCTCTGGCGGTTCCGCACTGGCGGGTATGGGACGCGCTGGGCCTGCTGGTGTGGCTGACGGCGGTGGGCGGCGAGACGCTGGCGGACCGGCAGCTTGCCCGGTTCCGCGCCGATCCGGCGAACCGGGGCCGGACCTGCCGCGCGGGACTGTGGCGGTATTCGCGCCATCCCAATTACTTCTTCGAATGGGTGCACTGGTGGACGTACGTGGCCATCGCGGCGGGCGCGCCGGGCTGGGCCTGGACCCTGGTCGGGCCGGCCGTGATGTACGTTTTCCTGCGCTGGCTGACGGGCATTCCGTACACGGAGCAGCAGGCTGCCTCGACGCGCGGGGAGGACTACCGCGCCTACCAGCGCACGACCAACATGCTGTTTCCATGGCCGCCGAAACCGGAGTGACCGGGAGGATAGCGTGCAACGGCTGATCGCATGGGCGGAATCGGGACGGCTTCCCGACACGGCCGTCCGCTGGGGGATCCGGCGGCTGCTGGCGCGGCGGCTGGCCGATCCGGAAACGCAGCCTGAAGCGCTGCAGCGTTTTCTGGACACCCTCCGCCGGAGCCCCGTGGCCGTGATGGCGGAGAAGGCCAACGCGCAGCATTACGAGCTGCCGCCGGAGTTCTTCGAGCGCGTCCTGGGGCCGCGCTTGAAGTACAGCGCCTGCCTGTGGACGGACGGGGTGCGGGACCTGCCGGCGGCGGAGGACGCCATGCTGGCGCTGACCTGCGAGCGGGCGGAGCTGGCGGACGGCATGAACATCCTCGAGCTGGGCTGCGGCTGGGGCTCCCTGACCCTGTGGATGGCCGAGCGCTATCCCCGCGCCCGTATCCGGGCGGTTTCGAATTCACGGCCCCAGCGCGCGTTCATCGAGGCGCAATGCCGCGCCCGCGGATTGGAAAACGTGACCGTGGAGACGGCGGACATGAACCGGTTTGAACCGGAGGGGCCGTTCGACCGGATCGTGTCCGTCGAGATGTTCGAGCACATGCGCAACTGGGAGGCGCTCCTGGCGCGCCTGCGCGGCGGCCTGGCGGACGACGGCCGGGTTTTTATTCACGTCTTCTGCCATCGCGAATACGCTTATTTTTTCGAAGCGGAGCAGGCGGACGACTGGATGGCGCGGTATTTCTTTTCGGGCGGTCTGATGCCCTGCGAACATCTGCCGCTTTACCTGCAGCGGGACCTGCTGGTGGAGCGGCACTGGCGGGTCGGGGGGGTGCATTACGCGAAGACGCTGCGGGCCTGGCTGGACCGGCTCGACGCGCAACGCGATGCCGTGGCGGCGCTGATGCGCGAGACATACGGCGCGGCGGCGGGGGCGCGCTGGCTGCAGCGCTGGCGTATGTTCTTCATGGCCTGCGAGGAGCTGTTCGCCTGCCGGGGCGGCCGGGAATGGTACGTGGGCCATTATCGGCTGGCGCCGCGCGGCGGCGCGGCGCGGGCGGGGGGAGGCGCACGGTGAGGGGCGGACCGGCAGGGTGGGGGCGGGCCGCGGTCCTGGCGGCCGTGTGGCTCGCGTGCGGGTCCGGCCGGGCGGAAGCGGACGCGCCGACGGTGCGGCTGGGGGACATCCCGCTGGCGCTGCGCAAGCAGGTGCACGGCGTCGCGTTCGTGCTGCAGGGGGCGGGCTTCCTGCGGTGGGGGTATGTCTTCAAGGTCTACGGCGCCGCGCTCTACGTGCGGGACCCGGCCGACGCGGACCGTATCCTCGAGGATGTTCCGAAACGGCTCGAGATCCTGTACCTGCACCACACCCCGCGCGAGAAGATGATCGAAACGGCCGACGCGACGCTGGCGCGGAACCTGACGGCGGAGGAACTGGCCGCGGTCCGGAAAGACGTGGAGCGCCTGCATGCGGCGTACGAAGACCGGAAACCCGGGGACGTGGCGGCCTTGACTTATGTGCCGGGGCTGGGCACGGAGCTGGCCGTGAACGGGGCGCGGCGGGTGCTGATCGAGGGATCCGCGTTTGCGGCGGCGTATTTCGGCGTCTGGTTGGGGGAACAGCCGAGCAGCCTGACGGTCAAAGCGCAGTTGCTGCGGCCGTACCGGCCCGAAGTCGAGAGGCGCCCTTGAATGCCGCGGCCGTGAAGCCGGCGCTGCGGCGGAGGGGCGGGAACCGCCGGGCCAGGGTATTTCCCGCTTTCCAAGCGGCGGGCGGACGCTATAATTTCCCGAAGCTGTGAATACCCAGGAGGCGTATCAGGAATGGCACACGTAATCTTCGACCATGTCACGAAAGTCTATCCCGGCGACGTCAAGGCCGTGGACGATGTAAACCTAGATATCCAGGACCGGGAGTTCCTGGTGCTGGTCGGCCCGTCGGGCTGCGGCAAAACGACCATGCTGCGCATGGTGGCGGGACTGGAGGAAATTACCGCCGGCACGATCCGGATCGCCGACCGCGTGGTCAACGACGTGCCGCCGAAGGACCGCGATATCGCGATGATTTTCCAGAACTACGCGCTGTATCCGCACATGACCGTGTACGACAACATGGCCTTCGGGTTGAAACTGCGCAAGTTCAAGAAGGCCGAAATCGAGGAACGGGTGCGCGCCGCGGCGAAAATCCTGGGGATTGAACCCTACTTGAAGCGGCGGCCCAAGGCGCTTTCGGGCGGGCAGCGCCAGCGGGTGGCCATGGGCCGTGCGATCGTGCGCGAGCCGGCGGTGTTCCTGTTCGACGAGCCCCTCTCGAACCTGGACGCCAAGATGCGCGTGCAGATGCGCAAGGAAATCATTTACCTGCACAAGCGCGTCAAGACCACGATGATCTACGTGACGCACGACCAGGTCGAAGCGATGACGCTGGGCGACCGGATCGCGGTGGTCAACGAGGGCCGGCTGCTGCAGGTGGCCGAGCCGCTGAAGGTCTTCGAATATCCGGCCTCGCTATTCGTGGCGCGTTTTATCGGCACGCCGCCGATGAACATTTTCCCGGGGCGGGTTGAGCGGCGGAACGGCGGGTTAGTCTTCAAAGGCGACCAGGTGCAGGCGCCCCTGCCCGATTTCATGAACGCGGCGGTGACGCCCCTCGTGGACAAGCCGGCCTGTCTCGGTGTGCGTCCGAAATCGTTTACCGTCAAGGCGCTGGCCACCGAGGAAGAACGGCAGATCACCTTCAAGGGCACGATTGACGTGATCGAAACCCTGGGCGAAGAGGTGCTGATCCATCTGGCCATCGGCGATTTGCGGTTCCAGGTCAGCCTGGATCCCCACGTCGAAGTGCCCTCGGAAGGCGAGCTGGAGGTGTGTCCCATCATGTCCCGGGCGCACGTCTTCGACGCGGAATCCGAACAGAACGTCACGATTCCGCCGGACGCGGGAACGACGGCCGGCGGGTAACGTGAACCGCCCGGACTGGGACACGTATTTCATGGACATCGCGCACGTGGTGGCGCGCCGCGGCAACTGCAGCCGCCGCCAGGTTGCCGCCCTCCTCGTCAAGGACCGGCGGATCATTTCGACCGGTTACAACGGCACGCCGCGGGGGGTCAGGAACTGCTTTGAAGGGGGGTGTCCGCGTTGCGCCGGGGAGTCGCCTTCGGGCAGCGGCCTGGGCGAGTGCGTCTGTTCCCACGCGGAGGAGAACGCCGTCACCCAGGCGGCCTATCACGGCATCGCGGTCCGCGGGGCCACGCTGTACTGTACGCTCTCGCCCTGCCTGCTCTGCGCGAAGATGCTCATCAACGCGGGTATTATCGAAGTCGTATACGAGGATGAGTACCACTTCGAGGCGCAAACACGGGCGCTTCTGGCGGAAGCCGGCGTGCAGTGCCGGCGTTTCGTGCGGGGTACGGCCTAGTGCCGGCCATTCTGAAGATCGTGCTCGTCTTTGCGGGCATGCTGGCGCTGACGCGGGTCCGCGTTCCGTTGGGGCTGGCGCTCATGCTGGGCGGTCCGGCCCTGACGCTCTGGGCGGGCTGTTCCGCGGCGCTGACGCTCCGCTTCTTCGGCGCGGCCTGGATGCAGGCCGATTTGTGGCTGTTGCTGGCGATCACGGTGCTGATCATTGAGATCGGCCGCTTTATGACGGAAGGCCGCAACGCGGAGGAGATCGTGGCGGCGACCCGGCGTTGGGGCGGCCGGCACGGGGCGGCCTGTTCGCTGATGGCCTTGCCGGCCATGATCGGACTGGTGCCGATGCCCGGCGGCGCGCTGTTTTCGGCGCCCTTTGTGCGCCAGACGGCGGACCTTATAGACGGCCGGCCGGCCTGGCGCACGGCGGTCAATTACTGGTTCCGCCACGTTTGGGAATACTGGTGGCCGTTGTATCCGGGCGTGATCGTGGCCATGTCGCTGTTCGAAATGCTGACGACGTGGCAATTCATCGCCGTGCAGCTGCCCTTTACGCCGGTCGCCGTGGCGGCGGGCTACCTGTTCCTGGTGCGGCCGCACGTGGCCGAGCTGGAGGAGAGCGGGGGCGCCGCGCCGCCGGGCAGCAACTGGCGGGCGTTCCTCCTGTTCCTGCCGCTGCTGGTCGTGGTGGCGGGCGTGCTGCTGGCGCCGTTCCCGCTGCGGGCGCTGTTGCCCGGCCGGCGCGTCCAGTTGATCAAGCTGTTGTCCGTGCTCTCGGGCCTGGTGGCCGGATTGCTCCTGATCGTCGCGATGCAGGCGCTGCGCCGGGAGCGCGGCGGGGGCGGCGTTTTCGCCGCACTGCGGTCGCGCCGTTCCCTGAACGTGTTGTTTATCCTGGCCGGCGTGCTGGTCTTCAAGGCCATGCTGGAGGACTCGGGGCTGCTTCCGCTGGCGGGCCGGGAGCTGGCGATCAGCGGCATTCCGGTCGTGGGCGTCGTGGCGGCATTGCCGTTCCTGGCGGGCATGGTCACGGGCCTGGCGGTCGGGTTTACCGGCACCTCGTTTCCCGTGGTGGTCGGCCTCTTGAACGTGGAAGGCTCGTCCCTGACGCCTTATGCCACGTTGGTCCTGGCCTTCGGATTCGGCTACATGGGCATGATGCTGTCGCCGGTACACCTGTGCCTGCTCGTGACCCGCGAGTATTTCGCCGCCCGGCTGGCAGCCGTGTACCGGTTGTACCTGCCCTGTGTCTTGACAATCCTGGTCTTCTGTCTTTTGATCTCGGGAACCTTGGGCGTGTTGGGCATGTAGCGCACGGCATGGTCCGCCGCTTTGCGGGACAGAGCGGCTTCACTTCCTGAGCGGGTTCAGCTTTCGGGTTTCAGGAAAAGGCACTAACGGGTTAAGGAGGCGAAGTATGGCACAGGCATTGGGTTATGACGATACGCCGGTTCTGCCGGATTCAGAGTACAGGGTTCATGACGGAACGCGGCCGCAGCCGCGGGTGGTGACGCCGGGGCAGGATGGCGCCCCCCCGTCGGACGCCGCCGTCCTGTTTGACGGGACGGACCTGTCGGCCTGGGAGGCGTGCGACGGCGGCGCGGCGCCCTGGAAAGTGGAAGACGGCGTCATGGAAGTTGTCCCGCGCTCGGGGTCGATCCGGACGCGCGAGGCGTTGGGCGATATCCAGCTCCACCTCGAATGGGCGGCGCCGTCTGTCGTGGAGAAGGACGGCCAGGGCCGGGGCAACAGCGGGGTCTTTCTCATGGGACGGTACGAAATCCAGGTGCTCGACGGGTATGACAACCCGACGTACGCGGACGGCATTACGGCGGCCGTTTACGGCCAGTACCCCCCGCTGGTGAACGCCTGCCGCCAACCGGGCGCCTGGCAAACCTACGATCTCGTCTGGCTGGGGCCGCGTTTCGACGGGGAGACCGTGACGCGACCGGCCTGCGTGACACTGTTCCATAACGGCGTCCTGGTGCATCACCACCGGACGCTGATCGGGCCGACGGCACACCGTACGATTAAACCCTACAGTCCCCACCCGGAGACAGGCCCTCTGCAGCTGCAGGATCACGGCGACCCGGTGCGTTTCCGCAACATCTGGTACCGCGCCCTGGCGGACGGTTAGTACGCGCCCTTGGCGAAAAGCACCACCCAGGCCGTGCGCAGCAGGATCTTGAGGTCAAGGATCCAGTTGCGGTTGCGCAGGTAATAGACGTCGAGAATGCACATGTTGTGAAAATCCAGGTCGCTGCGGCCAGAGACCTGCCACAGACAGGTCAAGCCGGGCATACCGCGGTGGCGGCTGTAGTGCCATTCCTCGTAGTAGTTCTCGAAATCCCGGCGGGGCAGCGGCCGCGGGCCGACCAGGACCATCTCGCCGCGGAGCACGTTCCAGAGCTGCGGCAGCTCGTCCAGGCTGAAGCGACGCAGAAAACGCCCGACGGGGGTCACGCGGGGGTCGCGCCGGATCTTGAACAGGCCCCGGCCCGACTCGTTGAACTCTTCAACCTGGGCCTGCAGCTCGGCGGCCTTGTCGTACATGGTCCGGAACTTATAGATGCGGAACGGCTGGCGGTTGACGCCGATGCGCTCCTGCTTAAAGAACGCCGGCCCGCGGCTCGACAGCGCGACGAGCAGGGCGATCAGCGCCAGCAGGGGCAGCAGCAGCAGCAGGGCGCAGAGCGCGGCGGCGAACGCCAGGAGGCGGCGGGCGACCCGTGCAACGGCCCCGCCGCGGGGCGCTTCGAAATGCACCAGGGGCGTGTTGCGCACGATATCGGCGGGCAGCTGGGCCCGGTTGACAAGAATATTGAATTCTCCGGACAACACCTTGACGGATGCTCCCAGGCGGTCGGCCCGTTCCAGGAGCTGCATGATCTCGCCTGTCGTCAAGGAGGGGTCGGCGGCGATGACGAGGTCGACGGCATGGCGGCGGGCTTCCCGTTCGATACGGTTCAAGAGGGCGTCGAAAGGCTCGGCGGGGTCGCGCCGGAGACGCGCGGCGACGTGAATGCCGTGCGGATGCAGTTCCCCGATCAGCACGTCGAGGAAACTGGCCTCGTCGCCGGCGCCGATCAGCAGGGCCGGGCAGCGGTCTGCGCCGAGGCGGCGCAGACCGCGCAGCAGCCGGTCCACGCCCGCGCGGAAGAGAGCCGCGTACACGGTATTAAAGAACAACAGGGTGACAAAGAAACTGCGGGGGTGCCAGGTATTGCGGCGCAGGTAAAAATAGGTAAAGAACAACAGCAGCGCCAGGACATTGGCCAGGAGGATGTGCCAGGCCTCCGGCCGGGGGCGCAGGAAGCGCCTCCCGGGGTAGAGATCGAAAAGCGCGTAAAGCAGGCATACGGTTGCCGCGACAATCAGGACAATACGGGGCCCGCTGCCCATGTAGAAGTATTCCAGCCGGTCACCCAGCGAGCCGGTCTCCCGCACGCCGAGAACACGGTTGACGGCCGTGAAAAGGGCCTGGCCGCCTGCGCTGTAGAAGCGCACCAGGAGCGTGGTGTAATAGGCGGTGACGACGGCCGTTACGTCTGCCGCCAGCGTCAGGATCCAGAGGTTCCGTATTTTCCACCGGTTCGACACGCTGCGCACTATACCAATCGCGGCGGCCCGCGAACAAGCGTGATTGGACGCGGGGACGTGCCGCGCGGCGGCGGATGTCTTGACAGGGTGTTTGTAACGGCGGAAACTGGCAACCGTGTCGAACCCGTAAAGCAGGGAGGCGGATTAT
>JAFGIZ010000199.1 GCA_016929365.1 Lentisphaerota bacterium | reverse complement strand
CTGGTTCAGGGCTGCCGTTTTCCGTCCGGCGGAGGGCGGATTGCGCCGGGGGCGATGCCGTGGTCGCATCGCTGGATCGGCAACCCGCTGTTTTCAAAGCTGGTGCGCTGGTGGTTCCGCGCACCGATTCACGATGTGTATTGCGGCATGCGGGGGTTTACAAAGGCCTTGTACGACCGCCTGAACCTGCGCTGCACGGGCATGGAATTCGCGACGGAGATGATCATCAAGTCTTCGCTGTACGGTGTACGTATGGCGGAGGTTCCCATCACGCTGCACCGTGACGGCCGCGTGGCGCACGCGCCGCATCTCAAGACGCTGCGTGACGGGTGGCGGACGTTGCGTTTCTTCCTGATGTACAGTCCGCGCCGCCTGTTTCTCCTGCCGGGCGCCGTGCTGATCGGCCTGGGGCTGGCGGGCTACGCGGTGGCCATGCCGCACATGTCGATACGGAGTGTGAGTTTTGACGCCCATACCCTGTTGGTTTCGACGCTGGCGTTGCTGCTGGGGTACCAGGCGGTGTTGATGGGGCTGTTCGTGAAGACGTTTGCCGCGCAGGAAGGCTTGTCGCCGGAGGATCCGGTCGTGGCGCGGCTGGCGGAATTCGTGACCCTGGACAAGGGGCTGCTGATCGGGGCGCTGATGTTCCTGGCGGGGCTGGCGTTGCTGGGGGCGACGGTGCGGCAATGGTACGCGGCGGGGTTCGGTCCGTTGAACTATCAGTACACCATGCGTCTGGCGATTCCCGGCGCGGCGCTGGCGGCGCTGGGTTTTCAGACCCTGCTGTCGAGTTTCATGCTGGGAATTCTTAACATGCGGCGGCGGTAGCGCGGGATTCCGTTGTGCCGGAACGGGGCGGGAGGGAGCGGCGGGGTGCAACGCAGACTGTGTCTGGTGACGGGGCGGGGGCGTTCGGGCACCTGGCTCCTGTCGGCAATTCTGAATTATCACCCCGGGATCTGTATTGCGCCTGAAGCCGAGTTCGCGGCGATGTTGTACGGGCGCTATGGTTCCGAGCGCCGCTGGCGCGATGCGACGCTGCGGCGATTCTGTTGCGACCTGTTTCGCATTCCCCGGATGCAAAAATGGCTGAAGATGGAGCAGGAGGCCGTGGAGGCGCGGCTGCTGGAGGGGGGAGAGCGGCTCCGCTCGTACGAGGCCGTTTGCGCGGCGGTCTATGCCTGCTATGCGGACCGGATGCACAAGGCCGGTGCGGACGTCATCGGCGAGAAGAATCCGCCGTATACCCTGTGCCTGGACCGCCTCCTGGCGAGCATGCCGTCGGCGCGGGTGATCTACATGGTGCGCGATCCGCGGGACGTCGTGCTGTCATTTCAAAACGTCGTTTTTGACCTGAACAGTGCTGCGGCGCTGGCGTACCGCTGGCGTTACTATAACCGGAAGGGGCTGGAAGCGGTGTCGCGCTACCGGGACCGTTGCCTCCTGTTGCGGTTCGAGGATCTGCTGTCACAACCGGAAACGGAACTGCGGAGAATCTGCGAATTTCTGTCCGTTCCATATTCCGACGGCCTGCTCAGGTTTTACGAGGACCCGCAGCATGTCCGGGATTGGAATGTGAAGATCACGGAACCCCTGGATGCCGGCCGCGCCTACGGCTGGAAACGCTCTTCGAAACGGGACGACCTGGCGATCGTGAACCGGATTTGCGGCGCGTATGCCTGCACGTTGGGGTACGAGGAAGGCGAGAGCGAAGGGGACGGGGGCGGGTGGTGCCGTGAGCGGCTCGGCCTGGTGACGGGCGCCGCGGCGACGCTGGCGGAGCGGCTGCTGTACAGGCTCCCGTTACGGCTGCAGATCGCGATTCTATACCGCTACCGGACCTGGGACTGACGGCGCGGGGGCAGCAAGGCGGCCGCGTCGCGGGCGAGGTGGGTTATACCGCCGGCCAGTGCAAGGGCCAGAAACTGCGCGGAGACCAGGAGCGGTACGGCGACGAGGCCGGCCGGTTCAACCTGCAGGGCGCTCAGCACGCTCAGCGTGGCCGCTTCGCGGATACCAATCCCCTCGACACTGAGCGGCAGCATGCGCAGGATGCCCGTCAGCGGTACGACGAGCAAAACGCCTGTCCACGGGACGGGGATGTTCAGGGAGCGGGCCGTCAACCACCATGAGCCGATCAGGAGAAACTGAACGGCACCGGCCGCGGCGAGGTTGGCGCCGAGCAGGCCGGGGCGCTGCCTGAGGGTGGCGGCGGTCCGGAATTCACGGATCCAACGGGTGAGCAGCGCGCGCCGTGCTATGCAGGGCCGTGCCAGCAAGCGGTCGGGCAGACGGCGGGAAAGGAGCAGGGCGAGCAGGCCGCCGGCGGCCAGGATGAGCGCAGGCGCGAGCAGCAGCGTCGGCGCCGGCAGACCGCGGGACCATAATCGCAGGCTGCCCACGGCGGCCCACCCGAACATGGCCACGCTGCCGAGTACTCTCCATATGAGCGCGATGGGGACGAGGGCGGCAGGCGGCGTGTGCCGGCCGGTTAACGCCGCGACGCGAACGACGTCGCCGGCAAGGGTGCCCGGGGCGATCAGGTGGTAGAAGAGCGAGGTGAAATGGACGGCAAGAACATGCCCGGTAGGGAGGCGGTCCATTCCGCCTGCGCGCAGCAGCCAGGCGAGCCGCAGGCCCGTCAGCCCCATGGATGCCGCGAGGCAGAGGAAGGAGGCGATAAGCAGGGGGCGGGAACATGCGGCGAGGGCCCTGACG
>JAFGIZ010000198.1 GCA_016929365.1 Lentisphaerota bacterium | reverse complement strand
GTTCTCCAGTTCGCGCAGCTCGTAGGCCGTCAAAGCCGCAGCGCGCTGCCGCTGCGCCGCGGTGAACCCGCCCCACAGCCGCCGTATCCGGCCCGCCGTGTGCTGGAGAAAACGGATCATCCCGCCGCGCCCCCTTCCGGCCCCCGCGCGCCCCGGCCCCATACGCTTCTCGCAAAATCCGCCATGAAATAGAGATTCATACCGAACATCACGATCTCAATGCCCAGCACCGTCAACCCGGTCGCGGGGTTCGCGCGAACCGTGCCGGGCAGCACCGCCAGACTGAACCAGACGATCGCGGCCGTGACGGTCACCCACAGCAGCAGCGCCGGAATCAGCGCCAGCCACGCGCGCACGTGCATCCGTTTGATCAGCCACGCCGTGCCCGTCAGCAGCGCAATCGAGGCAATCAGCTGGTTGGCCGTCCCGAAGGACGGCCACAGCATGGTGAAGCTCCCGCTCCACGCCAGCCAGATGCCGATCGCCGCCGGTATCGCCGACGCGATCCAGCGGTTCGTGAGGCCGCGAAACAGCGTCGCGTTCCACTCCCGGACCGGCAGGCAGATTTCCGTAAGGCAGTAACGCGCCAGGCGGTTGGTCGTGTCCAGCGTCGTCATGGCAAACGAGGCCACCCACATGCCGGCAATGACCCGCACGATGTCGGTGGGCAGAAAACGCAGCCAGGTCGCGTTGACCATCGCCGCGTACGCGTGGGTAAACATCGCGGCCTTGGGATAATGCTGCATCATGGCCGCGGTATACTCCGTCCCCCAGCCGGCCCGCGAGATCGTGCCGCCGGCCTCCCGCAGCAGCTCGAACCCGAACCCGGCCAGGGTCACGATCACCAGCGTGGACAGCAACCCCTCCGTCAGCATGCCCCCGTAGCCGATGGGCAGCGCGTCGCGCTCGCGCGCGATCTGCTTGGAGGTCGTCCCCGACCCGACCAGGGCGTGGAACCCCGACAGCGACCCGCAGGCGATCACGAGCGGGATCGCCGGCCAGTACGGGGTCGGCCGCCCGCCCGAAATAATCGGGGCGAATTGCGTGAACGCCGGCGCGCTGAAGCCCTTGAAGCTGCACACCGCCGCCACCGCGCCGATCAGCAGCCCGAAATAGAGCAGCCACGAGTTCAGGTAATCGCGCGGCTGCAGCAGGACGTTCACCGGAAGGGCGGACGCCACGATGATGTAGACGAACATCACCGCCATCCAGGTGCCGTAACCGGCCTTCAGCGGGAACAGCGTGCCGCCCCAGATGGCCAGCGCCAGGAGCACAATCCCGATGACCGTCGCGCCGGCGAAATTCATTTTGACCCGGTACATGAGGACCCCCAGCACCAGCGCCGCGAACACCTTCAGGATATAGGACGACGGCACCTGCGGATTCGCGACGAACATGCCTCCCAAGACCGCGCCGAACGCGGCAATCACCAGCACCAGCAGAAAGAACACGAGCCAGTAGAATATCCGGCCCGTGCGGCGGCTGATCACGTCGGAGGCCACGAACTGGATAGACCGCCCGTCGTAGCGGACGGACGCCATGAGGGCCAGGTAGTCGTGCACCGCCCCCCCGAAGGCGTTGCCGAACCAGACCCACAGCAGGGCCGGCGCCCAGCCCCAGGCCATGGCCAGCACCGGTCCGATGATCGGCGCCGCGCCGGCAATCGAGGCAAAGTGATGCCCGAACAGCACTTCGCGGCGCGCCGGCACGTAGTCCACGCCGTCAAAGAGCCGGCGTGAAGGCGCCTCGGTTTCATCCGACACTTTGACGATGTCCCGCGCCAGCCGTTTGCCGTACACGAGATACAGCACGACATAAACGACAATGCCCGCGAGCAAGACAAGCGTCGTCATACACCGCAGCCTACCGAATCACCCGCCGAATGCAAGTCCGGCTTCGCCGGCCGCCGCGACAAAGTGCTTTTCCTGACGCGCCGTTTGCGGCATGCTTCCCCAACGAATCGGGTACCCACCATGGACTACACCGCCCAGGCACGGCAGGTCATCGAGACCGAGATCGCAGCACTCTCCAAGCTGCGCGACGCGCTGGACGCGGCCTTTGCCGATGCCGTCCGGCGCCTGCAGGCCGCGCTCGACGCCGGCGGAAAAATCGTCGTGACCGGCGTCGGCAAGAGCTACCACGTGGCCTGCAAAATTGCGGCCACCTTCTCCAGCACCGGCGCCACCGCCGTCACGCTGAATCCCGCGCAAGCCCTGCACGGGGACATCGGCCTGCTGGCCCCCCGCGACGCCGTCCTCGTGATCAGCTACAGCGGGGCCTCGGACGAGCTGGTCGCCCTTCTGCCGCTGATCAAGCGGGAAGGACTGCCCCTGATTGCCGTGACCGGCCAGGCCGACAGCGCGCTCGGCAAGGCCGCCGACACGGTCATTCTCGCCGCCGTCGACCGCGAGGCCTGCCCCTTCAACATGGCCCCCACCGCCAGCACGACGGCCGCCATGGCCGTGGGCGACGCCCTCGCCATGGTGCTGCTCGAAGCGCGCGGCTTCAAGCGCGAAGACTACGCCCGGCTGCACCCGGCCGGCGCCATCGGCCGCGCCCTGCTGCTGCGCGTCTCGGACATCATGCGCACCGGCGACCGTCTTGCCCGCGTGCCGCGCACCGCCCGCGTGCGCGACGCCGTCCTGGCCATGACCCGCGCCCGCGCCGGGTCGGCGGCCGTGGTGGACGAACAGGGGCGCGTGCTCGGCATCTTCACCGACGGGGACCTCCGCCGCCACCTCATGGAAAGCGGCGCCATACTCGACAAACCCGTGGCCTCCGTGATGACCCCCTCGCCCGTCACCGTGCCCGCCGGCCGCCTCGCGGCCGACGTGCTGCACGTCTTCGAGGAGCATAAGATCGACGACATTCTCGTCGTGGACGGCCGCGGCGTGCTTGCCGGCTCGATCGACATCCAGGATCTGCCCCGCCTCAAGATCCTATGAGCCCGGGGCGCCCCGATCCCGGCTGGCTTCCACCGTGCGGGCCAGCAGGCGGTCCAGGGGCGGCACAAAAGCCGCCTCTACGTAGATCTGGTAGGCGAACCACCGCGCCGATACCGCAATCAGCAGGCGGTTCAGCGCCAACAGCGCACGGCTCAGACGCCCCCCGCCCAGCGCCTTCGGAAACGGCGCGGGAATCCCGCGCATGCGCCGCACCCGGTAGCCTTCCTGTTCCACCGTCCGCCGGAACGAGCCGAAGGTAAAAAGCCGTTTGTGCGTCAGGTCGAGAATCCCCTGCCGCCCGTAATTGAACTGCCCGAGCAACAGCCCCAGGCGCACCATGAAGAAACCGACGTTCGGCGCCGTCATGATCAGCGTCGTGTGCGCCGCGTAGAAACTCCGGCGCACCCGCATCAGGAAATCCTCCGGCGATGCCAGGTGTTCCAGCCGGTCCAGGACCAGGATGAAATCGTACGGGCCCAGCCCGGCGGGAAACGCCGGCGCCTCCAGGGATTGGCGGTAGAACGCCGCGAAGCCGTCCTGCGCCGGCTCCCCGGCATCGACACCCGTTACCCGGCAGCCCTTGCGCTTCAACGCCTGCGCCACCGATCCCGAGCCGCACCCCAACTCCAGCACGCTCGCCCCCGCCGGCACGGCTTCGATCGCGAGGGTATGCGAGGACGGATACCCCAGCTTCGCATCCCGGCGCACGGCGTCGCCCGCCACGTCGAACTTCCGGCGGAAAAACAGGCCCATGCCGTGCAGCCGGCTGGCCAGCGCCGCCATGATCACGTGCCACCCGTACACGCAGCCGTTCACGCGGCAGACTTCATCCCCGTAGAACGTCGGGATCGGCACCTCGGCAATGCGGAAATGCCGCAGGTGAAACTGGATAATGATTTCCGTGTCGAAATGGAAATCGTTGGTGTTGTACTGGAACGGCACCTGCCGCAGGGCGTCCACCGCGTAGGCCCGGTAGCCGCTGTGGAACTCCGACAGGTGCATGCCCAGCAGGCGGTTTTCCAAACCCGTCAGAATGCGGTTGCCGATGTATTTGTACAACGGCATGCCGCCCCGCAAGGCGCCGCCGCGCTCCAGCATGCGGGACCCGAAACAGGCCTCCGCCTCGCCGCGCAGGATCGGGCCGATCAGCTCGGGCAGTTTCTCCGGCGCGTACTGCGCGTCCCCGTGCAGGAGCGCCACCGCGTCGTAGCCGTGCTCGATGGCATAGCGGTAACCCAGTTTCTGGTTCCCGCCGTAGCCCTGGTTGACCGGGTTTGAGAGCACGGTCAGATGGAGCGGGCCGAGCGTTTCGCGGCGGCGGAGCGCTTCTTCGAACGTCCGGTCGCTCGATTCATCGTCGATCACCAGCACGTCCGTGCCCGGCGGCAACGCGTCCGCCGGAATACGCTCCAGGACCTGCGCAATCGTGGACTCCGCGTGATACGCGACGATGAAGATCAGCACCTTTTTATCCGTCATCTTCGTCATCCCCGCACAAGACCCCGGCGCCGTCGGCGACGGCAAACGCCAGCAGCAGCTCCGGCAGAAACGTCAGCCGGCCCGCCGCCGTCCCCATATGCCACCCCAGGTCATAAGGGGTAAACAGAAACATGGCAAAGATCAAGACGTTCAGCGCCGGAAACGCCAGGAGCAGCGCGGCGTCGCCGGACCCTAACCGCACCCCGGCGCGCCCCCGCCGGGCCGCCGACGTGCGCAGCACCGCCAGCACGCCGAGCACTGCCAGCAACACCGGCACCCCGCTCTCGATATAACAGGCCCGCAAGCCCCGGGCCGCCGCGACGCCGCGTTCCCCCAGCAGTGCGCCGATCCGCCCGAGGTCGCCCCAGTTCGGTATCAGCGCCGCGTCCGCCGGCCGCACGTAAGCCAGGCTCCGGAACCCGAGCCAGAGGGCCCCCGGCAGAAGGCCCGTCAGCCCGATCCAGACCCCCAGCCGCGCCGGCCGACTCACGACCCGGCCGCGCCGGCGGAGCGCATACCACGCCGCCGTGCCGGCGGCAATCAGCGCCGCATAGAGAAACGCTTCGTTCTTGAGCGCCGCGGCGTACCCCAGCAACAAGGCAATCAGCGCGGGCCGGGCGCCGCCGCGGGGCGTGCACAGGAGCATCAGGGCCAGGGCCAGCGCCAGCGCGTAATGGTTGTCCGCGTACCCGTTGACGTAGCCTTCCGTCTGCCGCGCCAGAATGAAGACCCCCGCCCCGCCCGCCAGCCACCACGGCATGCGGCGCGCCCGGAACACCGCTGTCAGCAGTGCAAACCAGGCGGCCAGGTTGACGCCCAGGAACGCGCGGCACGCATAGTCGTTCCATTCGCCCGTCAGCGTTGCCAGCCACGCCGCCTGCGCGGGCAGTAGAAGCGGATAATCGAGATGAGACCAGCCGTACAACGGGTTTCCGAAAAAGGCCCGCGTCACGCCGCCGTCCAAGGCAAGCGCCTTGCCGTGAAAAAACCAGATCGAGCGCGCGTCCCACTCCAGTACCGGCGTGTCATGCACCAGGACAAACGCGAACGGAAAGCACAGCAGGGTGAGCAGCAGAAAGAGACCGGCCCCGGGCAGCGCCGCGAGGATGCGCTGCCCCAGGCCCCGCCGGACGAAGCCGGTCGTCCACCACGCCGCCAGGACCACCAGGACGCCGAGCGCCAGGTGGCGCAACGTCAGCGGCACGAAGGCCGTGGCCAGCGTCAACGCGCACAGCATGAGCTGCCCCGTGAGATAGTACACGGGCCAGCTGTACAGGACCGCGCCCCCTTCCGGCCGCGCCGCGCGCACGGCCAGGTGCCCCACCCCCAGGGCGACCACGGCATAGACCACCGTCCCGAACCAATCGGCCCACGTCACGGCGCCACCCGGAATAACGGGCCGGGCGGCGCGTTGGTGCCGCTCCAAGGCACCACCCGCACGGGATACAGCATCTCGCTCAAACGCTGCAACACGTAGTCGTCCGCGCCGGCCCCCGCTACGTAGACCCGCGCCGCCCCGCCCTCCCGGACGGCGCGCACGTCGTCAACCAGGCCCAGCGCAAAAAACGCCGCGTACGGGGCGTCCCGCACGTCCGCGTACAACCGCCACGCCCGGGTCCAAGCCGCCGCGAGCCACACGGCCAGCAGCGCCCCCGCCGCGGCCCGCACGATCTGTCGCCCGGTCGTCATCCCCGCCATGCTCCTCTACGCGCCTGCCCGCGTCAAGCTTCCGTACCTTGACAGACACGACCGTGCGCCTGTACGTTTTTCTTTCTTTCAGGGGCGCGTCCCGGATCGGAGCATGGCATGAGCGGCAAACAACCCAATCTCGTGTTTATCCTGATGGACGACCTGGGCTGGTGCGATACCGGCGCGCAGGGCAGCACGTTCTACGACACTCCCGCGCTCGACCGGCTCTGCGCCGAAGGCATGCAGTTCACCGACGCGTACGCCGCCTGCCCCGTCTGCTCCCCGACGCGCGCCAGTATTCTCTCCGGCAAATACCCCGCCCGCGTGGGCGTGACCAATTTCATCAGCCCCGAGCATAAGATCCGCGCCCCGCGCGGCCGCGTCATCGACGCCCCCTACGTCGACCACCTCCCGCGCGAAGAAGTCAGCCTCGCCCGCGCGCTCCGCGAGGGCGGCTACGCGACCTGGCACATCGGCAAGTGGCACCTTGGCGGACCCGCTTACTATCCCGAGCAACACGGCTTCGACGTCAATATCGGCGGATCCGAACGGGGTTCCCCGGGCCGCGGCGGCTACTTCAGCCCCTGGGACCTGCCCAACCTCGGACCGGCGCCGGCAGGCACGTACCTGCCCGACTACCTGACCGACCGCGCCGTGGACCTGCTGCGCAAACACGACGGCCGGCCGTTCTTCCTCTACATGTCGTACTATCTCGTACATACGCCGATCCAGGCCAAGGCCGGGGACATCCGCCATTACGAAAACAAGGCCCGTGACCTCGGCCTCGAGTCGGTCAACCCCTTCGAGGAAGGGGAGCCGTTTCCCTGCGAACACATGCGGGACTGGCGCGTGCAGCGGCGCCGCGTCCAGTCCGATCCCGTCTATGCCGCCATGGTCAAGAGCATGGACGACAATATCGGCCGCCTGCTCCAGGCGCTGGAGGAAACCGGACAGGCGGATAATACCGTCATCTTCTTCACCTCCGACAACGGCGGCCTCGCCACGTCCGAAGGCGCCCCCACCTGCAACGCGCCCCTGGCCGAGGGGAAAGGGTGGATGTACGAAGGCGGCACCCGCGATCCGCTCTTTGTCAAGTGGCCCGGCCGGGTCCGGCCCGGCTCGCGCTGCAGCGTGCCCGTGACGAGCCCGGACATCTACCCCACCGCCCTGGACCTGGCCGGCCTCGACCCCCGTCCGCGCCAGCACGTGGACGGCGTCAGCCTCCTGCCGCTGCTGCAACAGACCGGCACGCCCCAACGCGACGCCATTTTCTGGCACTACCCCCACTACGGCAACCAGGGCGGCACGCCCGGCGCGTCCGTCCGGGCCGGGGACCACAAGCTCATCGAGTTCTTCGAAGACAACCGCGTCGAGCTCTACAATCTGCGCGAGGATATCGGCGAAACCCGGGACCTGGCCGCCGAACAGCCCGGCCTCGCGCGTGAGCTGCGCGCCCGCCTGCACGCCTGGCAGGAATCCGTGAACGCGCTCCGCCCGGAACCGAATCCGGATTGGGACTGAGACCGGCTGCGCCCGCAACCCCTGCTAACGCACCTTCCCCTGCTCGCGGCGGGTCTGAATAATGGCCTCGGCCAGGCTGTAGGGAACGGCTTCGTAATGCTCGAACTGCATCGTAAAAGTCCCGCGCCCCTGCGTGAGCGTGCGAATGACCCCCGCGTAACCGAACATCTCGCTCAACGGCACCGTGCCCCGCACGGTCAAGGACCCGGCCTTTTTGTCCATGCCCTCGATCCGCCCGCGCCGCTGGCAGATGGAACCGGTAACCGCTCCCATGTACTCCTCGGGCGCCACGACATCGACCGACATCACCGGCTCGAGGAGCTCCGGATGCGATTTCAGAAAAAGCTGCCGGAAACAGACCCGGGCGGCCTCCCGGAAGGCATGCTCGCTGGAATCCACCTCGTGCGCCGATCCGTCCGTCACCGTGACCCGCATATCCACCACCGGGTACCCCGCGAACGGCCCGTTGCGCATGGCGTCAATAATCCCCTTCTCCACGGAGGGAATATACTCCAGGGGGATGTTGCCGCCTTTAACCTCGCTCTCGAATGAGAAACCGCGGCCGGCGTCCATCGGGTCCAGGCGCAGGACCACGTGCCCGTACTGGCCGCGGCCGCCGGTCTGCTTGGCGTGCTTGTACTCGCCCTCCAGCGACACGGTCCCCGTCTCCCGGTAGGCCACCTCCGGGCGGCCGACGTCGGCCTGTACCTTATACTCGCGCCGTAAGCGCTCCACCAGCACCTCCAGGTGCAGCTCGCCCATGCCCGAGATAACCGTCTCGGCCGTTTCCTCCTCGTAGGACACCGTAAACGTCGGATCCTCGTCCGACAGATGATGCAGGGCCTCCCCCATCTTCTCGCGATCGTTCCGGCTCTCCGGCTTGATGCTGATCGAAATGACCGGCGCCGGAAATTCAATGTTCTCCAGCAGGATTGGCTTTTCGCTGCAGCAGATCGTGTCTCCCGTGCGCGCGCCGGAAAGGCCGACCACGGCCACAATGTCGCCGCAGACCGCCTCGTCCAGCGCCTCCTGGCGGTTGGCGTGCATGCGGATGATACGCCCGATGCGCTGCGCCTTGTCCTGCGAACTGTTGTAGACCGTCTGCCCCGACCCGACCCGACCGGAATAGACCCGCAGGAACACCAGCTTGCCCATGTGCCGGTCGGCCACAATCTTGAACGCCAGCGCCGCAAAGGGTTCGTCCGGCGAATGCTCGCGCCGGATCGACGTCTCGCCTTCGGCGTGTATGACCGGCGGCAGGTCTTCCGGCGACGGGAGGAAATTGACAATGCCGTCCAGCAGCCGCTGGATGCCCTTGTTCTTGAAGGCCGAACCGCCGTATACCGGAATCACCCGCCGGGCCATCGTGGCTTTGCGGATAATGCCCGTGATTTCGGCTTCCGACAGGTCGCCGTTCTCCAGAAATTTCTCCAGCAGCGCATCGTCCTGTTCGGCGCTCTTTTCGACCAGGTTGGCGCGCCACTGCCGCGCTTCCTCAAGCCGCTCGGCCGGGATGTCGTCTTCATGGTACGTCAGGCCGCGGTCGCGGTCGTGGTAGTATACGGCCTTCATCGTCAACAGATCGATGATCCCGATGAACCCGTCTTCCTTGCCGATCGGCACGATCATCGGCACGGCGTTGGCGCCCAGCGTTTCCTGGATGCTTTCGACCACGCTGAAGAAATCCGCGCCCACGCGGTCCATCTTGTTGATAAACGCGATTTTCGGGACGCTGTATTTCTCGCTCTGCCGCCAGACCTGTTCCGACTGGGGCTGCACGCCGCCCACGGCGCAGAACAGGGCCACCGCGCCGTCCAGCACGCGCAGACTGCGTTCCACTTCGGCCGTAAAGTCCACATGGCCGGGCGTGTCGATAACCGTGATGCGGTGCTCCCGCCAGTGCGTCGTGGTGGCCGCCGAGGTAATCGTAATCCCGCGCTCCTGCTCCTGGTCCATCCAGTCCATGACCGCCTCGCCGTCATGGACTTCGCCGAGCTTGTGCGTCTTCCCGGAATAAAACAGGATCCGTTCGCTGACCGTCGTTTTGCCGGCGTCGATATGCGCCATGATCCCGATGTTCCGTATCTGTTCCAACGGTAGAGACTTTGTCATTCGCTTAACGGCTCCTCGTTTCGCTGTCCGTAGTAGGCACGGGCTCCATGCTTGCGGGTATAGTGCTTCTCCAGCAGCGCCGGGTCGACCGGCGCCGTATCCGGCGCCAACCGCAACGTGCCCCATGCCATGCGCGCGATCGCTTCCAGCGCGACGGCGTTCTCGACCGCGGCGGCGGCCGACACCCCCCACGTAAACGGCCCGTGATGCGCCACCAAAACGCCCGGCACGGCCGCCGGATCCAGATTCGCAAACCGTTCCGCGATCGCGCGGCCGGTGCCGCGCTCGTAATCCGATTCAATCTCCCCGGCCCGCAGGCCGCGCGTCAGCGGCACCGGCCCCCGGAACACGTCGGCGTGCGTCGTCCCCAGGCAGGGGATCTCCCGGCACGCCTGCGCGAACATCGTCGCATACGGGCTGTGCGTGTGCACGATGCCGCCGATCCCCTCGAAAGCCCGGTAGAGGACCAGGTGCGTCGGCGTGTCCGAAGACGGATTCAGGGCGCCCTCGACCCGCGCCCCGTCCAGGTCCACCACCGTCATGTGCGCCGGCTCCAGGTCCGCGTAACCCACTCCGCTCGGCTTGATGGCCGCCACCCCGCCGGCCCGGTCCACACCGCTGGCGTTGCCCCAGGTCAAGGGCGCCAGCCCGGCCCGGCCCAGCATCCGGTTGGCCTCGCAAACCGCCTGTTTCAAATGTTCGTACATGCCCGTTCTCCGAATCCCTGCAATCGGCAATCATCCATACAACGGTCCGTCCTGTCAATCATCGCTCCCGGCCGCGGGCATCCTGCTTGTCCAGCCGCAGCCGGCGTGCTAACCTGATCGCCGTGGACGGGGCAAACGCCTCCGGTTCCGGATCCAGGGGAAACGGCCGGCACGCGATGGACAATATCTTTACCCTCATGAGCGTCGTCGTAGCCTGCAGCGCGCTGCTGGCCTGGATCGCCTCGCAGTCGCACCAGCCGATACTGATTGCCTATTTCGCGTGCGGCATCCTGCTCGGCCCCGAAGGCCTCGGGCTTGTCGCGTCCGTCGAGCTCCTCCACGACATGTCGCGCCTGGGCGTCATGCTCCTGCTCTTCCTCGCCGGCCTGGTGCTTCACCCGGACCGCCTGCTCACCTTCTTCCGCAAGGCCGCCGTCATCACCCTTGCCGGCTCCGCGCTGAACTGGATGCTGATCTTCGCGCTGCTCCGCGCCTGGGGCTATCCGCAAGAGGATAGCGCCGTCGCCGCGGCAGCCCTGATGTTTTCCAGCACCATCCTCGTCGTGAAGCTGCTGCCGACGACCACGCTGCATCAGAAGCGCATGGGCTCCATCTGTATCGCCGTTCTCATCGCCCAGGACATCGTGGCCGTCGTGGCCCTCCTGTTTCTGGGCCCCCAGCCCCTTTCCGGTGCTCCGGGCCCGCTCGTGTGGCTCGCCCTGAAGGCCGTCCTCCTGATCGTCCTGGCGGTTCCGGGCGAGCAATTCCTGCTCCGCCGGATGATGCGGCGGGCGGACCGTTATGCCGAGGTGTTGATCATGCTCTGCCTCGGCTGGTGCGTCGGGATCGCCTTTCTCGGCGCCCTGCTGGGCATCCCCCACGAAGTCGGGGCCTTCCTGGCCGGCGTGACGCTGGCCCGCGGCAAGATCGCCCTGATCCTGTCCGAGCAACTCAAGCCCCTGCGCGATTTCTTTCTGATGTTTTTCTTTTTCGCGCTGGGCGCCGCCCTCGAGTTCGGCCATCTGCGCGACGTCTGGCTGCCCGCCCTCGCGGCAGCCCTGCTGATCTGCTGCACGCGCCCGTTGTGGCTCCGCTTCCTCTTCCGACGCCTGGGGGAAACACCCCCCTTCGCCACGGAAACCGCCGTCCGCCTCGGACAGGCCAGCGAATTCGCCCTCGTCATCGCCGTGGCCGCCTTTGAATCCGGCCGGATGTCCGCCGGCGTCGCGCACCTCGTGGAACTCGCCACGGTGCTGACCATGCTGATCTCTTCTTACGCCGTCGTCCTCCGGTACCCGACCCCCATCGGCGTCCGGCCCGCCCTGCTGCGGGATTGACCGGACCGCCCGGCGAAACGGCTTCGTTGCCGGCCGCCGGGTCGTGCCGTGCAACCGCTTCTAGACTTGCACTTTTACCCGCACGGCTGCACGCTCCCCCCATGAAACGCCCTGCCGTTCTCGCCGCCTGCCTCTGCGGCGTACTCGCCGCCGCCGCCCAGGATTTCGAGACCACCGTTACGTTCGGCGACAGCCTCACCGCCAACGACATCCTCTGGCGCGTCTACCATAACCCGAAGGACCTCTACGGGACGGACCCCTTCGAGGCCGTCTTCCTGAAAGCCGCGCACCGGGGCGATACCGTGTGGAACTACGCCGTGCCCGGGACCCGTTCGTTCGGCCTGCTCATCGAAACCCTGCTTTACGCACGAAACCGCGAAGACGGCAAACAACCCCCCGCCACGGTCTTCAGCGTCCAGAGCGGCAACAACGATTTGCTCCAGATCCTCGACCGGCTCGCCGCCGCCCCGCCCGGCGCCGACCCCGACACCGACGCGTTGACCGACGGCGTGACCGACCGCCTGCGTCTGGCCGTCCGCGGCCTGGCCCGCTCGCACCCCGCCGCCCGCGTCGTCGCATGGACCCTGGCCGACCTCACGGGAACCCCGTCCGTACAGCGGCGCGGGTATCCGCCCGAAGCGCTCAGCACAATCCGCCTCCATATCGAACGCGCGAACGCCGGCATCGCCGCCCTGCACGACCCGCCCCGCGTGATTGTGTTCGATCTCCTGGGGTGGATGGACGAAATCGCGGCCGACCCGCCGGTTATCTACGGCCAGACGCTCCGCCCCGCGCCGGCGACAGGCGGCTACGACTGCCTCTTTGCCGACGATCTGCACCCGACGGCCGTGGCCAACGCCCTCGTCGCCAATGCTCTGGTCCGGCGCCTGAACGACACCTGGCATACCGCGCTGCCCGTCTACAGCGAGGCCGAACTCGCCGCCCTCGCGCGCTTCGAACGGCCGGTCCATGCCGAACGCGCCCGTTCGCCTGCCGCAGACGCCCGGACGGCTAAGGCCGGGCGTAAAACGCTCCGCCGTATTCGATAAAGGCTGCGGCCATCGCCTCGATTTTCTCGGGTGCATGCCGGACGGCATCGGGGTCCGGATACCACTTCGCGATAAAACCGCCCTGGTACTTTCCGAACGTGTCGATCAGCCGGCGGGCATAGGCCTCCACGTCCGCGACACTCCCCCGGATCATGGTGTTCTGAATATCCACGGGACACCAGAAACACAGCGAGCCGCCCGCCGCCGCGTCCAAGCGCTCCAGGCCCATGTTCTGCTGCTGGTCCATCTGGATCACGTCCAGCTCCGCCTCCTTGAGGTCCGGCAGAATGTCGATGATGTAGCCGCAACTGTGCAGGAACGTGAGCAGCCCTTTCTCGTGGGCGTGGCGGTACACGCGCCGGTAACGGGGTTTCCAGAATTCGCGGAACGTATCGGGCTGGACCATCAGCCGGTCCTGCAGACCCCAGTCGTCGCAGGAGAACACCCCGTCCACGCCGATGTCCCCGAGCCGGTCAATCGCCTGGACGGCGACATCCGCCATGCGGTCCAGCAGGCGGCCCAGCTCCCCGGGATGCACGTACGCATCCGTCCAGGCGCCTTCATGCCCCCGCAGGTACTCGAGCCGGTGGATCAGGCTTAACGGGAAATGGGCCAGCACGAATTTGTCATCCGTGTTGTCCGCCACGCGTGCCCGTGTTCCCGCGTAACGCTCCGGAATGCCGTAATCGGGGAAGCGGAAATCGTCGAGCTGCGCGTAATCCGTCAGCGGATGCGTTGTAACCTGCCCCATGGTCTTGTCGCCCGGGAGTTTCTCCCAGACGCAGCCCCATTCGTCTTCCCGCTTCAACGGCGTGTCGAACCGGGGCGTCCAATCGGGGTCCGGTCCCACGTGTACCATGTGAAAATCGGTTCCCCAGGGCTCCGGCAAGGCATACGGCACCCGCTCCGGCCCTTCGAACAGGACCGCCCGCCTGACACAGTCTCGCGCCGTCATACCCGCGCTGCCTCCTTTTCACTCGACCCGCCGCCCGCCGCGCCCTATAGTGTTGCGTCGTATCGCCTGTCGGACACGGATGCGGCAACGGAACAATGTGCAGTGTTTCCAGGTTGAACCATGCCGGCGGAAAATTCAAGCAGGATAGAGGTCTCAGGACGGCGGACGGCGCGCGCTGCGCGAAACACGATCCCCTGAAACCCGGAACCTGAAACCCCGTCACATCATAGAACAAACAAAAAGGAGTCCCCCATGGCCTCATTGAAAACCGTCTATACGGGCGTCGCGCTCGAGAATCCGCTCGTGGTCGCAGCCTGTTCCCTCTCGTCTAAAGTCGATACCATCAAGGCCGTCGCGGATGCGGGCGCCGGGGGCCTGGTCATCAAGTCTCTCTTCGAAGAACAAATCCTGCACGAACGCGGCGAGCTCGAAAAGGCGCTCAATATCGGCGCCGAGAAGTTTGCGGAGTCCGTCACCTATTTTCCGCAGCTTGAACACGCCGGCGCGGAAGAGCACCTCATGTGGATCCGGAAGACCCGGCGTGCCGTGAAGATGCCCCTCTTTGCCAGCCTCAATGCCGTGTCGCCCGGCAATTGGATTGCCTATGCCCGGCAACTCGAGGAAACCGGCGTGGACGGCATCGAACTGAACACGTATGCGGTGGAAGCCGATCCGGAACGGGATGCCGCCGACATCGAAAAACGGCTGGGCGACCTCGTCGCCGGCGTCACGGAAAGCGTCAGCGTGCCCGTGACGGTCAAGATGAGCCCGTTTTATACGTGCTTTGCCCATGTCGCACGCCGCATGGAAACCGCCGGCGCCGACGGACTGGTCCTCTTCAACCGCTTCCTCCAGCCGGACATCGATCCGGATACGGAAAAGCCGTTCAGCAAGATGACGTGGAGCACCCCCCGCGAAATGATGCTGCCCATGCGCTGGATCGGGCTGCTGTACGGACGCACCGGAATGGACCTGATCGGCAACACGGGCGCCGCGCGCGGCACCGATCTGGCCAAGTACATTCTGGCCGGAGCGACGGCCGTGCAGGCGGCCGGGGCCCTGCTCCAGAGCGGCATTGCGCAGATCTCCAACATGCTCCAGGACCTGGAGCAGTGGATGGACGGGAAAGGCTATGCCGATCTGCAGGCCTTCCGGGGCAAGTGTTCGCAGGCCGAATTCAAGGTCAACCCGGCGGTTTACGAACGCGCCCAGTACGTGGACTTTATTCTCCGCTCCGGGAACCGCTGAAGCGCATACCGGAAACCGGCCGGGCCCGCGGCCCGTGCCGTCAATACAGCGTACCGCCGCGTTCGCGGTACAGCCGCAGCACGGCGGCCGCTTCCTCGCGCCGGATGTCGCGCACGACCGTAATGCCGCGCCGCGCCAGGGCGCCGGCCCAGTCCGCCGGCTTGTCGCCCTCGTCGAAACCGACCGCCCGCGCGTCCGCTTCCCGCGCCCCGCAGACCAGGCGGCGGATTCCCGACCAGGGCAGCGCGCCCAGGCACATGGCACACGGCTCCGTGCTCGAGACCAGCGCATAGCCGTTGCCCTGCGCGCCGCCCAGGTCATGCGTCCCCAGTACGCGCTGCGCGAGCATGAGGGCCATCATTTCCGCGTGAGCCGCCGAATTCCGCGACGCGAGCACCGCGTTGACGCCCGGGGCAATCAGCCGCCCGGTCGCCTGCTCGAACACGGCGGCGCCGAAGGGGCCGCCCGTGCCGTATTCCACGTTCAAGCGCGCCAGTCCGATCGCCGCCCCCATCCGCGCCGTATCGTCAGCCAGCCCGTCCGGCAGCGTCTCAACGTACGCCGCGGCCCAGTCCGGCAATCCGACAACGGCGTCAGGCCAGCGCTTCATAAACCCAGCCCCGTGCGGCGGCATTGGGCCTCGACCGTTTCGCCGTCCCGGTCGAATCGGATGCGCACCATGGACATCGATTCCGCCCCGAGAACGCGCACCGCCGCGCCGCGCGGCAGCACGCCCAGCCGCCGCGGCGGATCGTCCAGCGTGTACACCGCCGTCGCGCGGAGCAGCGTCATCCCACCCGCCTCCGCCTGCGGCGCCGTCCGCCGCAACTGCAGCGACCGCGCGGCCCCCCAGGCCCCGCGGCCGTCCCGCCGGGCCCGGTCCGCGACACGGTCGAGGTGCCGAACGTAGTCCCGCCCCTTTACGCCGTTAGGCAGATCCGTCCACTTCCCGTAAACCCGCGCCAAACCCGCTTCCGCAAGCGCCTCGCCGAGGTCACGCCCGTCCGCCTCCAGCAGCGCAAAATACCGGTTCCGCTCGCTCTGCCCCATGGCGTCCTCCATGCGCGTGTAGACCGTGAAACCGTCCTGCAGGAAAGCGTCCGTGAACGCCGCCGCCTCCCGGCCCAGGCGCAGCGCGCTCTGCGTATCGAGGCCGAAGACCGCCGCCTGCTCCGCCACGCGGGCGGCAATCCGGTCGTCCGTCTCCGGCGCGTCCACGAAGTACAGGCGGAAGATGAAATGCCCGCCGCCCGCCCGTACGTGCACGCTGTCACCGTCATTGTACGGGTGCGCGATCAGCCGGGCATCCTCGTACACGGTCCAGCCCCCTTCCCCGGCCGCCACCCCGAGGAAAACGCTGGCCCAGAACGCGGCGTACCTGTAGGTTACTCGTCGCATGGGCGGAGGGGCAGCATGGCATATCCCGCTTGCGGAACCAAGAGGAAACCGGCGTGAGGCATCAATCCCGAACGACGAGGCTTGTCATCGCGGCGCTGCTCGCCGGCCTGTGCCTGTCCGGCACGCCGGCCCCGGCGGAAACCAACCCCCCGGCCCTCACCCTTGCGACCTGGAACGTGGAGAACCTGTTCGACGCCGTCGACGATCCGCAAAACGAAGGCGACGACCCCTTTACGCCCGCGGGCTGGCGCCATTGGACGGGCGAACGGTACGGCATGAAACTCGGCCACCTCGCCGCCGTCATCGCCGGCCTCGACGCCGACATCCTCTGCCTGCAGGAAATCGAAAACCGGCGCAGCCTCGACGACCTTGCCACGGTGCTGCGCGAGGAATTCGGCTGCGATTACCCCCATATCGTGCACCGCGAAGGCCCCGACCATCGCGGAATCGATGTCGCGCTCCTGTCCCGCATTCCCGCCGCCGGCGCGCGCTGGATTACACCGGTGGAAGCACAACGCGACATCCTGATCGTCCGCTTCGCGCCGCCCCCGGCGCCGCTTACGGTTTGCGTCAACCACTGGAAATCCCGCTGGGGTTCCGCCGCCCGCTCCACGCGCATGCGCCATGCCCAGGCCCGGGCCCTGCGCGACGATATTAACCGCAGCCTGACCACGAACGCGGCGGCGGCCATCGCCGTCGCCGGCGATTTCAACGACGACGCCGACGGCCCCGCCCTGGCCGAACATCTCCAGTGCACGGGCGATCCCGAAGCCCTCTTCGCCGATCCCACCGGCACCCTGCTGTACAGCCTGCACGCCGCGCTCCCGGACGCCGGCGCCGGCACCTGCTACTACCGGAACGGCGACACATGGAACAGCTTCGACCAGATCTGCGTCAGCCGCGCCATGCTCCCGGGCTATGCCCTGCCGGACGGGCAAACGGGCTGGCGCGTCGTCCCCGAATCCTACGAAGTCGTACGCCCCACCGGAATGACGGACCCCCTGGGCCGCCCCATTCCCTTCCGCCCCGGGACGGATCCCGCCACCGGGGCGCGGGTCTATCTTACCGGCTGCTCCGACCACTTTCCCGTCCGTGTCCGCCTCACCGCGCGGTAAGCGAACGCCGCGCCGGCTTTACACGCCGTCCACGATAGCGGCCCCGCTGCTCGTGCCCAGCCGCGTTGCCCCCAGCCGCACGAACCGCAAGGCGTCTTCCGCCGTGCGGATCCCGCCGCTGGCCTTCAGCCCGTAAACCGTGCCCGTCCGCTCGCGCGCCTCCGCCAGGGCCGCCGCCATAATCCGGACATCGTCCTCGCTCGCCCCCCGCGATCCGAACCCCGTGGCCGTCTTGACAACGTGCACGCCGCACAACACCGCCCGCAAAGCCGATTCGCGGATCTCCGCGGCCGACAGCAGCGAGGTCTCCAGGATGATTTTGACGAGCCGGCCCTGCGCCGTTGCCGCCAGCGTCTTGTACTCCAGCTCCAGCGCAGGCCAGTTCCCCGCGCGCACCCAGCCGTCGTTCTGCACAAAATCCACTTCGTCCGCGCCCATCGCGAAGGCGTCGCGCAGCTCCGCCGCCTTGGCCGCCGTCGTCGCGTACCCCCAGGGAAACCCGGCCACCGTGCAGACGCGCACCGCCGCGTTCCCCAGCCGCTCGCGCGCCGCCGCGACGTAGACCGGCGGCACGCAGACCGCCCGGAAACCGTAGCGCACCGCTTCCCCGCACAATCTCCTGATATCCGGCGCGGTCGTATCCGGCTTCAATACCGTGGCGTCAATCAGGCGGGCCAGGGCCGCGGGGTCCGGCGCGCCCGCCGCCAGCACCGCCTCGCGCGCGGCATGATCCTTCTCGAGCTCGGTATGCGCAAACATGATCTCCTCCCTTGCTTTCGTCCCGTTACCTGCTAACCTATGGTGGAACAAGGGATCCCGCCTGAACAGGCAAAAGGGGGCTCGCGCGTGCTACATACAACCGCGATCTTACCGTGCCTGCGGCGGTCGTGTGCCTTGCTCCTGTGTTGTTCGTCATCGTACAGCCTTAAAGGAGAGGAAGCGATCGCGCCATGTCCGACTTACGCCTGCGTCCCGTCCTGAACACACCCGCCGCCCTGCTGCTGGCCGCGCTCGCGGCCGGCTTACCGGCCCTGCTGAACCCGCCCCCCGGCGCCGCCGCGCTGGCGCCGGGCGATGTCTATATTACCGGCTTCAACGCGGACGGCAGCGACGGCTTCGCCTTCATGGCCCTGGCCGATATCCCCGCCGCGGAAACGCTCCTCTTTACCGACCGCGGCTGGTCCAACAACACCTTCTGGACCCAAACCTCCGAGGGCGCGTTGCGGTATCGTCCGCCCGCGTCCGGCCTGCCCGCCGGAACGGTGGTCGTGGTCTCCAACTTGAGCGCCGGCACGGCCGCATGCGACCTGGGCGCCGTGGAGGAATACGACGCCGGTTTCAACCTGTCGGCGTCCGGCGACCAGATTCTCGCTTACCAGACCAACGCCGCCGGGCCGCGCTTCCTCTTCGCCCTGTCCACCTGCAGCACCGCCTGGCAGGAACCCGGAACCCCGATCGGCTCGAATGCCTCCGAAATCCCTCCGGGCCTGCTGCGGGGCGTGCAGGCCGTTCACGCCGCCGCGCACCTGGGCGCGCCCGCCAACAGCGACTGCGGCCGCTACACCAACGGGTTGTGCGGCCTGCCGGCCGATATGCGGGCCCGCCTGCGGAACGGGGCGCTCTGGACCTTTACCGAGGACGGCCCGTACACCCTGAGCTCCGCGGACGCGGTCCTGGCCGAGCCGCTGGCCTTCCAGGGATTCGAAAACGGGGCCGCCGATACATGGACGATCGAAAGCTGTACCGGGAACGTGACGAACGATCCGGGCGCGACCGGGTCGCCCCCGGGTGCGCGGATCCGCACCGGGCAGACCTCCTGCCAGACCTGTAACGGAAGCACCGAGCTGATCCTGGGCGCCGTGTCGTGGCGGCGCGGCGCCTACCGCGACCTTGCCGTCACCCTCCACGTCTCGGCCGCCTCCACCCTGTCCGGATCCGGCGGCGTAGACCAGAACGATTACGTCAAGGTGTTCGTCGCCACCGGCAACGCGGCTTTCGCCGCAACGCCCGATATCATGCTCGGCGGCCCGTTATCCCCCAGCAGCAACGCCCGTTGGCGTTACCATGAAGCAGCCGCCGTGACCACCGCACTGGGCCACGCCGTGACGAACCGGCCGGCCGCCGGCGGCAACCGCGACGGCGCGGGCGACGGCGGTTCGACGCTCCGTGTTATCCTGCCGCGGGCGGCCTCGTCCGTCACGGTACGCGTCACCTGCGGCACCGATCAACCGGAAGAGGTCTGGAGCATCGACGATGTCTCGCTGACCGGCACGCTCCAGGGGGGATCGATTTTCTGGATCCGGTGAGCCCGGGCCGCGGCCGCGGCCGCGGCCCGAAAACCCCTTGACCCCCGCCGCCGGGTCCCGTACGCTTCCCCCCATCGCAGGTCCCCGGCTGACGCCGGGGCAAGAGGGAAGGCCGTGAGAATCGGCCGCGGACGCGCCGCTGTAACCGGCGACGACCGCCGCAAAAGGCCACTGTTCCGATGAGGTGTCGGGATGGGAAGGCGCGGCGGAAGCATGACCCGGGAGCCAGAAAACCTGCCTGTGTGGAACCTGGACAGGCCTTCGCGGGTCCATGGCTGTCGGGACCGCCCCCTGCCGGCGGCACGTCCCCTCGCCCGGCCCCGGATGCCGTGGGTTCCGTTACGGCAATCCTCACAAAGGAGGACGACCTATGAAACGAGCGGCTCTTCTGTGCGCGCTCATGATCATGGCGTCGGCCCTGGCCCGGATCGGTCACGCGGAGTTGACCGTGTTCGACGGGCGCATGGTCGACGTCGAATACTGGGCCGGTAACGGCCCCAAACAGGCCATGCTCGTCGTGGACTTCGAGCCGGGCGTCAGCTTCGCCTTCGGCTACCGCTTCGACGGAGCCCCCACCGGGTTCGACATGCTCGCGGCCCTGGCCGACGCCGGGGCGCTGGAATTCGGCTACAACACGGATTACGGCGATCCCTTCGTGGATACGATCCGTTACAAGGGGTTCAGCGCGGGCGTCCGCGGCGGCTATCCCGCCGACTGGTTGGCCTACTATACGGGCTGTGACGGCTACACCTGGCTGATGAGTCCCGTCGGTTCCGTCGACCGCGTACTGGCAGACGGCCACTGGGACGGGTGGGCCCGCGAGACCAGCGGCGCCTGGCCGCCGCCGAACGTGCCCAAGACTTCGCCCCAGAATATCTCGGTCCTGGAAGGCACGGAGGCCCTCAACCGCGGGATCGAAAAGGTCGACGGCCGCTGGCAGCGGGTCAAGCCGCATACGCGGGGCCTGCTGACGATCGTGTACCACGACGACGTCACCGTCCGGGACACGGTGCGTGTCTGCGGCATCGATGTGTCCTATCCGGAAAACGGCCGGGCGCCCGAAAGCTTCATGCTTCCCGGCCTGACCATGAACTACCGGAACGGCAATTACACCGGCGACATCAAGGAATCGATCGGCGCCGACATCGTCGTCGGCCGCCTGACCGCCCGGGGCACGCCGGATCGCATGGACGTCCTGACGGGCATCCTGAACGTGCTCGAACGGGGTGAGCGGGGCCGTCCGCAGGCCTTCTACCAGTATCTCTGGGACGTCTCGGACTGAGTCCGGCGCATCCCGCCGCGTCGCGCCCGTCCCGCCCGTCCGCACGGGCGGGGCGGGCCTTTCCGCTTTGCCCTTTCCCCTCGACCCGCGCGGCGCCGTCCTGTACACTTCGGTCCATGTTCCCGCAGCGGCTGATCGAGAACAAGCGTGACGGGGAAACGCTGGCGCCGGACGACATCCGCGCCCTGATCGACGCCTATACCCGCGGCGACGTGCCCGACTACCAGATGGCCGCCTTCGCCATGGCCGTCTTCTTCCGCGGCCTGGACGAGACGGAGCTGACGGCCCTGACGGACGCCATGCTCCATTCCGGCGACGTCCTCGACCTTTCCTCCCTGCCGCTTCCGGCCGTGGACAAACATTCCACGGGGGGCATCGGCGACAAGGTCTCGCTTATCCTCGCGCC
>JAFGIZ010000197.1 GCA_016929365.1 Lentisphaerota bacterium | reverse complement strand
CGCATGGGCCCGATTTTCGGCGGCATGATCCGTTCGGGCTTGCGCGCGGCGGAGCTGATCCGGGCCGCGTTGTCTTAGGGCGCCGGGGGGCGGTCAGAGCGCGCGTTCGACGACGATCCCGGGATCGACGCTGTCGCGGAGAATCCGTTCGATTCCCTGTTTCAGGGTGATCTGTGCGTGCGGGCATCCGCTGCACGCGCCCTGGAGCCGCAGGGTTACGGTTTTGCCGTCGATGGACACGACCTCGAGATCGCCTCCGTCGGCCTGGAGCCGGCCGCGCAGGGCTTCCAACTGGGTGCGTATTTTCTCTTCCATGAGCCTCTCTCTCGGAGTAAGGGATACACGGTTTGCGGTCTTCTTAACGCGGCGGGCTTTTTTTGACAAGGGGCAAAGGGCTTTTGAGGATGGAAAATTCCGTGACGGACACGGGACGCATTGCGGTGGCCTTGAGCGGGGGGGTGGACAGCGCGGTGGCGGCGGCCCTGTTGCAGGAGGCCGGCCGGGAGGTCTTTGCCGTGACCGCCGTGCTGGACGGCGGGGCGGCTGCCGGCGGCGCTGGGGACGGGGTGGCGGTCGCGCGCGCGGTAGCTGCCCGGCTGGGCATGGCGCACGAGGTGGTCGACCTGCGGGAGCGCTTTGCGGCGGGGGTCATCGCGCCCTGCCGGGCGGCGTACCGCGGGGGGCGGACGCCCAATCCCTGTGTGTGGTGCAACCAGCGTATCAAGTTCGGCGCCTTGCTGGAGGCGGCGCGCGAGCGCGGTGCGTCGCGGTTGGCGACGGGGCATTACGCGCGGATCGCGTGCGGCACGGGCGGACGGTTGCGGCTCTTGCGGGGCGCCGACGCGGAGAAGGACCAGTCGTACTTCCTGGCGATGCTGACGCCGGGGCAGCTCGAGGCGGCGCTGTTTCCGGTGGGCGGCGGGTCCAAAGCCGACGTGCGGGCGGCGGCGCGGCGGCTGAAGCTACCCTGCCGCGCGAGCCGTTCGAGCCGGGATCTCTGCTTTGCGTGGACGCCGGAGCGGGAGGCGCCGGGCGAGATTGTGGATACGGCGGGCCGGGTGCTGGGGCGGCACCGGGGCATTCAGCGCTACACGGTCGGCCAGAGGCGCGGCTTTGGCGTGGGGGCGGGCGGCCGGCGTTACGTCGTGGCGCTGGACCCGGCGCGCAACCGGGTTGTGCTCGGCACGCGTGAAGAGGCGTCGCGAACGCATCTGCGGGTGGAGGGGATCCGCTGGCTGCGTCCGCCGGGGGCGGGGCGCATGGCGGTGTCGGTCCAGCTTCGCTATGCCCAGGCGCCCGTGCCGGCGGACGTGGCGGTGGAGGGGACGGCGGCGGCGGTGACGCTGGCGGCACCGCAATTTGCCGTGACACCGGGGCAGCTGGCGGTATTTTACGAGGCGGACGAGGTGCTCGGCGGCGGGTGGATTGCCTGAGGGAGACAACGTATGCCGGAACGGACACGGGGACATTTTCTGATCGAAGGGCGCGTGCAGGGCGTGTGCTTCCGCATGGCGGCGCGCGATGAGGCGGTGCGGCTGGGTTTGACCGGGTGGGTGCGCAACCGGGCCGACGGGCGCGTGGAGAGCGTGGCGGAGGGCGCGGCCGGGAACGTGGCTGCGTTTCGGGACTGGTGCCGCCGAGGGCCGCCCGCGGCCCGTGTGCGGCGTGTGGCGGAGGACTACGCAACACCGCGCGGCGACGCGGCGGATTTCCGGATCGTGACCTGATATGGCCTACCTGCTGACTGCCTCGTTGATCTGGGCTTTTTCGTTCGGGCTGATCAAGCATGTGCTGTCGGGCCTGGATCCTTTCTTTATTGCGTTTATCCGCCTGGCGCTTTCGCTGGTTCTATTCCTGCCGTTTCTGCGCGTCAGGCGGACAGGGTGGGGTACGGCCGCGCGGCTCCTTGCCGTGGGCGCGGTCCAGTACGGGATGATGTACATGGCGTATATTTTTTCGTTTCGGACGCTTGCGGCGCACGAGGTGGCGCTGTTTACGGTCTTTACCCCGATATGCGTCACGGTCATCAACGACATTCGCGTGCGGCGGTTTCACGGGCGATGGCTGCTGGCGTCGATGCTGGCGGTTGCCGGGGCGGGGGTGATTGTGGGCGCCGGGCGGCGTGTGGGCGGCGCCTGGACGGGGTTCCTGGTCCTGCAGTTTGCCAACCTGTGTTTTGCGGGCGGGCAGGTCTGGTACCGCGGGATCATGCGGGGGCGGAGCGGGCTGCGCGACGCCGAGGTCTTTGCGTGGCTCTTTGCCGGAGCGGCCGCAGTATCGGGCCTGGGCATGGCGTGGCTGGGACGCTGGGAGGGCGGCGCGGTGACCCTGCCGCAGGCGCTCACGCTGGGCTATCTCGGGTTGATCCCGTCGGGTGTGGGTTTTTTCCTGTGGAATGCGGGTGCGCGCCGCGCCAAGGCGGGGAGCCTGGCGGTCCTGAACAATCTGAAGATTCCCCTGGCGGTGCTCGTGTCGATCGGCGTATTCGGGGAACGACCCGACTGGTGGCCGTTTCTGCTGGGTGCGGGGGCGATCCTGGCCGCGGCGTTCACGGCGGAGCGGGCGGGGGAAGCGACGGACTGAAAAAATGTGATTTTCCAGCTTGACGCTATGTATTAAATCTATATACAAGGATATACATCATTGGGGATGGCATGATTGATGGTCCGAGTATATTGGGCGTAGAGCAAGCGGCGGTGTTTCTCGGGTTGCACGAGGAGACGGTGCGGCGGTTTGCGCGGGAACGCCGGCTGCCGGGTTTCAAGGTCGGGCGGGCGTGGCGGTTCTCGAGGGATCATTTGGGTGCGTGGATCGAGGCGCAACACCGTGCGCGGGCGCCGCACAGGCGGGTACTCGTAGTGG
>JAFGIZ010000196.1 GCA_016929365.1 Lentisphaerota bacterium | reverse complement strand
GGCGCGCCCATTCGGGGGTGATGACCAGGGGGGCGGCGTTGACCAGGTGGTCGGCAATGTTCCGGTAGAAGCCGGACCAGCGGTTCTTTAGGTTCTTGCCCGTGCGGGCGGCGGTCTTTTTGCCGCGCGGCCGGATGAGCGTATAACGGTCGTGATGCATGATGTAGGCGCCTTGCGTGCCGGTGATCTCGAGGAAGCCGCGGTCGGTCATCTTGGGGTTGGCGTCGAGGCTGGACACGGTCAGGGTCAGCCACTGCCCGCTCGAAAAGCGCACGACGGCAAAGGCTTCGTCCTCGTTGGTGTCGCGTTTCCATTTCAGGCGGGAGGCCCAGTAGCCGCGGCGGGCGTAGCCCGTGACCTCTTCGATATCGCCGTCGAGCAGCTGCAGGGAGTACTCGAGCAGGTGCACGCCCCAGTCGTAGAGAATGCCGCCGGAGCGGGACTTGCTGGAGCGCCAGGTCGGGACGGGTTCCTTGAAGGCGCCCATATGTGCCTCGACCCGGTACACGTCGCCGATTACGTTCCGTTCGCGGATCATCCGGACGGCGCGCCGGATACTGCCGTCCCAGTGGCGGTTGTGATAGGTGCTGAGCAGCAGTCCCCGCCGCCGGGCTTCGCGGATCATGCTGTTGCACTCGGCGGTGGTGAGGGCAAAGGGTTTTTCGCAGACGACATGGCGTCCGGCGCGCAGGCACTGGAGCGCCAGTTCCGCGTGGAGATGGTGGGGCGTAATCACGGCGACGAGGTCCGCGTCCGACTGCTCCAGCATGGCGCCGGCCGTGGCGTAGGTCCGGATGCCGGGGAACTCTGCCTCGGCCACCCGCCGCCGGGCGGGGTCGATCTCGGCCACGGCGACCGGCCGCATGCCGGCCCGCTGCATCTCCCGGAGGTGGACGGAGCCGATGCTGTAGGCGCCGCCGAATCCGATCGTGGCGGTCTTGATGTCGCGGGCGCGGGCGTAACGTTTCTGCATGGCACGTCTCCTTGTGCCGGGTTCAGGCCGGCATGCCGAACATGGACTCCTTGAGGTCGAGGTAGTAGAGGTAATCGTCCGGGTCGACGTCGGGGGGGCAGCGGTGGTCGCAGAAGGGGATATAGCCCCCGCGTGCGACGAGCGGGGCGACCGATTCCAGGTAGCGCTTGATTGCCGCCTTGCCCTTTTTCATCTCCAGCTTGTCCACGCCGCCCATGAGGCGCAGGTCCTTGCCGTACTCCTTGAGCAGCTCGGCGGGATGGACGCAACTGTTGACTTCGTAGGGGAACATGCAGTTGATGCCGGCCTTGAGAAAGCCGGGCAGCAGGGGGCGCACGTCGCCGTCACAGTCGGTGTACCAGAGATCGATCCCCGCGGCATGGAGTTTCCGGCCGATCCGCTCGTAGCGCGGTACGACCACGTCGTTGAAGAAATCGAGGGAGACGATCGGCCCGTTCTTGAAGCAGATATCCTCCCAGCCGCAGGCGAAGTCGAAATCGAAATGGGGCAGCACGGCGTCGAGGAAGTCCTCCGCGAGCAGGCAGCAGGTCTCGACCATGTCTTCGACCATGTCGGGGTAGTCGAAACAGGCGTACGCGAGGCCCTCGAACGTGAGCATGTCGCGGATCTTGCCGATCATCGACCCGGCGACGACGCCGAGCGGGTAATCGCGCCCGGGCGGATGCTGTTGCTTGAGCGCCTCGATGTCGGGCTTGCGCGCGGGATCGTCGCGGCGGAAGCGCTCGGCCTTGCAGCGTTTCCAGTCGTCGGGGGTGACGATAGAGGCCTTGATATAGTGGGGTATCGTATCGTGGTCATCCTTCGGGACTTCGGCCAGCAAACCGTCGGGGTTCATATAGATCCGGTTGTGCTCGGTTTCCTCGACCACGTCCGCGGGAAAGGTCGGGTGCATCCAGAGGCGTCCGTGGATGCCCTGGATCCGGTCGAAGTTGAAAAAGACATCGGCCTCGGCGTTATTGGTGATGCCGTGTGCGACGAAGATCGGCCATTCCCGGAAGTTCTCGTTCCAGTAGCCGAACTCCATGTTGAAGCAGCGGTCCACGGGCCGGTAGTGCATCTGGTTGTTGAAGCGCTCCCGGTCGGTCAGGGTGCCCTTCCATTTGGGGCGGATGGGGGTAATCGTTTTCGGCATGACGGTTCCTTTGTATGGCGGCCGGTTTCAACAGGCGAGCCGGCCGAGCTTCGGCAGGTCGCCGACGAGCGGGGCGGCGTAGTCCATGAACGCCTTGGTGACGTTGTTGCCGGCGCGGTTGATGAAGCGCGCGGGCATATGGTGCGTCTCGCGGGCCACCTTGCGGAGCGGCACGCGCTCGTAGTATGCCTTGTAGGCGCGGGTCTTCCTGCGGCGGATGGCAATGGATCCGTCTTCGGTGTCGTTGCATGCCGCTGTGACGGCGAAGGCGCCGACCTCGCGCGCCTCGCGCGCGTCGACGTCGGACAGGACGCAGGGGAACGAGCGCTGCAGGTAGCCGAAGGTATCGGCGCGCACGCGGGACACGCGGGTCCCGGCCTTGACCTGTCCGGCCAGGAGGTCGCCCAGCGCGCCCGAGCCGCTGAGCTGCACGTTGCCGTGGGAATCGACTTCCTTGAGGAACTTGGTGGCAACGGCGTTGCCTTCGGCGTCGGCGATGCCTTCGGACACGACGACCACGCAGCGCCCGAGGCGCGCGTAGACGGCGTCGACGTCCCGGACGAAGCGCTTCATGTCGAACGGCCGTTCCGGGAGGTAGATCAGGTGCGGGCCGTCGTCGGGGTACACGCGGGCCAGGGCCGAGGCGGCGGTCAGGAAGCCCGCGTGCCGGCCCATGACCACGGAGATATGCACGCCGGGCAGCGCGCGGTTGTCGAGGTTGACGCCCATCACGGCGCAGGCGACGAAGCGGGCCGCGCTGCCGAAGCCGGGGGTGTGATCGTTCTCGCGCAGGTCGTTGTCGATGGTTTTCGGTATGTGGAAACAGCGCAGCGGATAGCCGGCCCGGCGGGCGTCTGCGTGGATGATGTGGGCGGTTTCGGCCGAGTCGTTGCCGCCGATATAGAAGAAGTAGCCGACCTCGTTCCTGCGCAGCACCTCGAAAATCTGTTCGCAGTCGGCGGCCGAGGGTTTTTTGCGCACGGTGCCGAGCGCGGACGACGGCGTGGCCGCCACGGTTTCGAGCGTGGCGCGCGTCTGCTTGCGCAGGTCGATGAAATCCTCGTCCAGGATGCCCTGGATGCCGTGCCGCGCCCCGAGGATGCGGCCGATGCGTTTCTGGCGGCGCGCCTCGAACACGGCGCCGACCAGGCTCTGGTTGATGACCATGGAGGGGCCGCCGCTCTGGGCGATGAGCATGTTACGATGGGCGGGCGTGCGGGGTGGCATCGTCTTTTTCATACAAGCATTCCGGATTTACAAGTTGACGGCATGTGGCGCTGTTCGCAGCGGCCTTCGAAACCGCATTGAAGGGGTGGAGTCTGTCACGCTTTGGTCTGGCGGGGCAAGCGGAAAGTGGCCTAGGATGACGGGATGAAGCGGCGCGTGAAAGCGGCAGGGCACGGGGGGCGGCGCAGCCGGGCAGGGGGGGCGGCGGGCACGGTCCCCGATGCGGCGGCCATCGGCGATATCATCCCGGCGGTCATGAAAAAGGCCGGCCTGGAGGGGGCGCACTGGGCCGCCGTGCTGGAGGAGGATTGGGCCGCGCTGGTGGGGGCGGCCGTCGCGGCGCACACGCGGCCGGGCCGGATTTCCGGCAGGACGCTGGTGGTATTCGTGGATCATTCGGTCTGGTTGAACGAGCTGGCGCGTTACGGGAAGCGCGAGATGCTCGAGAAGATCCGGGCGCGGGTCGGGCGCGGCAAGGTGACCGATCTGCGTTTCGAAATCGCCGGGCCGCCGTCCGGCGGCGGCTGAAGGGGGCGCGGCCCGGATGGATTTATTCGACAGTCACATGCACGTTGAGAATCCGGACGCCTTGGCGGGGATGCTCGAGCGGGCGCGGGCGGCGGGGGTCGCCGGCATGCTGGCCGTGGGTGGAACCGAGGCCCTGAACGCGGCGGCGCTGGAGGCGGCGCGGCGTTATCCGGAGGCCGTGCGGGCAGCGGTGGGCTGGGACCGCGAGGCGGCGGGACAGGCCGGCCGGGCCGCGGCCCTGGAGCGGTTGCTCGCGGCGGCGGGCGCGGCGGCGGCGGCGGTGGGGGAGATCGGGCTGGACTTTCATTATGCGCCGGAGCGGGCGGAGGCGCAGGCGGCGTTGTTCCGGGCACAGCTCGAGGTGGCGCGGGCGCACGGGCTGCCGGTGGTCGTGCACAGCCGGGAGGCGGAGGCGGCCACGCGGGCGGCGCTGGAAGCGCACGCGGCGGCGTGGACGGGCCCGTCGGAACGGTTGGGCGTGCTGCATTGTTTTACGGGATCGGCGGATTTTGCGCGCGCCTGCGTGGACCTGGGGTTTTTTATCAGCTTCAGCGGCATCGTGACGTTTCGCAAAGCCGACGCGTTGCGGCGCACGGCGGCCGCGGTGCCCGACGACCGGCTGCTGATCGAGACGGACACGCCGTACTGTACGCCCGAGCCGCATCGCGGCAAACGCAACGAGCCGGCCTACCTGGTGCATACGGCGGCGCGGTTGGCCGAGCTGCGCGGCACCGACCCGCGGACGCTGGCCGCGTTGACGGCGGCCAACGCGCGGCGGCTGTTTCAGGCCGCGGCGGTGTAGGCGAACAGCAACAGCCCCATGAGCAGCGGGTAGACCAGGAGCTGGATCGCGAGGAGGAAGACCAGGGGGGTGAGGTCGAGCATGCCGATCCGGACGGGGAAGCGCCGGAAGGGGCCGAGAATGAGCTCGGTCCAGTCCCGGCAGAACCCGGCGATGCCGGGCGACGTTGCGAACATGGCGATCCAGGATCCGATGATCAGGACGATCAGGAACGTCCGGATCAGCAGGAGCAGGTCCACCCAGGCCGCCAGGGCGGAGATGATCCAGCGGATGACGAGGAGCGGCGCCGCCGGCGCCGCCGCGCCGGCGGCCAGGAACGGGGTGGATACCGGCCGGCCGGCGGCGTGCAGGAGGCCGGCGAGCAGCAGGCCGGAAGCCAGAAAGCAGAACGGCCGCCATTCGGGCCGCTGCGCAGAAAAGGGGCGCGCCAGTTCGTGCAGGGTTTCACGGGGATAGCCAACGGCGTCGCGCGAGCCGCGGGCGGCATAGAGCAGCGAGAGGCCCCAGAGCTTGTACAGGAAGATTCCGAACGAGAGAAAGCTGAAGACCACGGCGCTGCTCCAGGCCGGGCTGCCCGGCCTGGTGAAAGAGAAGCCGAAGCGCAGGATCCAGGCGTTGCCGCTCGCCGGCGCGGCCAGGCCCCGCAGGACCAGCAGGAACACCACGGCCAGGGCGGCGATCGCGCGCGGGCGCAGCATGACGAAAACCGGCTGCAGGAAACGCACGGCGGCGTCGGCGGCGCGGCCGAGCGGCGCCAGGTAGGGGTTGAACACAACGGCGCGGCCGCCACGTTGCCAGAGGCGGAACCAGAAGATCAGGACCAGGACATTGAAGAGCGTATCCCACGTTCCGTAGCGCATGCCGCGGATATTCCGGGGAAGACCGGTCCAGGTCAAGGCGCGAAATGTTTTTGCGTTGTCATTCGCGGCGGCATCGTGGAGCATACGCGCCGCACATCCGGTGTGCCGGAACGGAAACGAGACGAGGAGACGGGACCATGGCTTTAAATATTGTGGAACAGATCGACGACGCGGTGGCGGTGCAACACGTGCTGGTGAGCGTATCGGACAAGCGCGGCCTGGACGTGCTGGTTCCGGGGCTGTGCGAGATCAACCCGGACGTTCGCTTTTACTCGACGGGCGGGACGTACCGGGCGATCGAGGCGCTGCTGGGCGACCGCGCGGGCGAGCACCTGCTGGCGGTCGCGGATTATACGGGGCAGCCCGAGATGCAGGGCGGACTGGTCAAGACGCTGGATTTCAAGATTTACCTGGGCCTGTTGAGCGAAACGTACAACGCGGCGCACCGCCGGGACCTGGCGCGGGTCCGGGCGGTGGAATTCGATATGGTGGTCGTGAACCTGTACCCGTTCCGGCAGACGGTGGCCCGGCCGGACGCGACGCCCGAGCGGGCGCGTACGAATATCGATATCGGGGGACCGTGCATGGTGCGCGCCGCGGCCAAGAATTTTCTGCGCGTGGCGCCGGTGACCGATCCGGATACGTACGCACCGCTGCTGGAAGAACTGCGGGGCGCGGGCGGCCGGCTCTCGCTGGCGACGCGGTTCAACCTGGCGCGCCGGGCCTTCGCGCACACGGCGGCCTACGACGCGGCGATCCGGGACTACCTGGACGGGCTGACGCCGGACGCGGTACGGAAGGAATACACGTGTACGAATTGAGCGTGAAGGGACGTTTCTCGGCGGCGCACCGCCTGCGCGGCTACCCCGGGTCGTGCGCCGAGCTGCACGGGCATAACTGGGAGGTGACGCTGTACGTGGGCGGCGAACGCCTCGGCGAAGACGGGATGCTGGTGGATTTCCGCGAATTGAAGCGGCGGCTGCATACGGTGCTGGAGACGCTGGACCACCGGGACCTGAACGCGGTCGAGGCGTTGCGGGGGAAGAATCCCACCTCGGAGGTTATCGCGCGGTTCCTGTACGAGCAGTTGGCGCCGCTAGGCGGGGACGGGCCGCTGCGCGTGCGGCGCGTGACGGTCAGCGAAACGCCGGAAACCACGGCGAGTTACGGGCGCCATGATTGATCTGCACCTGCATTCCATTTTCTCGGACGGCTCGTTTACCCCGGAGGCCCTCGCGGAGACCGCGGCGGGGGCCGGGTTGAGCGCGATTGCGTTGACGGATCATGACTGCACGGCGGGCCTGGCGCGCTTTGAGGCCGGTTGCGCGGGCGCCGGGGTGCGGGGCATCACGGGCGTGGAAATCAGCGCGGACGTGGCGGTCGGCACGATGCACATGCTGGGATACTTCATCGATGCCGCGCACGACCGGCTAAACGCGCTCCTGGCGGAGGTGCGGGAGGGCCGGGAGCGGCGGAACGCGCGGATTCTGGAGCGGTTGAACGGGCTGGGCCTGGCCCTGGCGTGGGACGAGGTCACGGCGTACGCGGGGGACGAGATCGTCAGCCGGTCGCATTTCGCGCAGGCCCTGGAGGACAAGGGCTATGTCTCCTCGCGCCAGGCGGCGTTCGACCGGTACCTGGCCAAGGGAAAGCCGGGCTACGTGGACCGCTACCGCATGACGCCGGAGGGGGGTATCGGCGCGATCGTGGAAGCGGGCGGCGTGCCGGTCCTGGCGCATCCGTACACGCTGGAGTTGAACGCGGGGGCCTTGCGGGCATACCTGCAGGAACTGAAGGCGCACGGCCTGCAGGGCATCGAGGTCTACTATCCGGAGCACAATGCCGAACGCGTACGCCGGTACCGGAAGCTGGCGGAGGACCTGGACCTGGTCGCCACGGGCGGCACGGATTTTCACGGCGCGGCGACGCCGCATCTGCGGATGGGCGTCGGCTTCGGCTCGCTGCGCGTGCCGGACGAGATCGTTCCCGCGCTGGAACGCCGCCGGGTTTAACTTGCATCCGCGCGGGGCGCCTGCTAGCGTGCGGCGATAGGAAAGGCCGCATGAAGAAGGCGCACTGGGAGAAGAATCTGGTCGAGTTGATCCGGCGCGCCTCCACCGATTTACCGGCGGACGTCGAGGCGGCGCTGCGCCGCGCCCTGAACCGCGAGAAGAAGAGCAGCCTGGCCGCCTGGGCGCTGGAGAGCATGCTCCAGAACGCGGCGCGGGCGCGCCGCGACGGCATACCGATTTGCCAGGATACCGGCGAGCTGATTTTCTTTTTCCGCGTGCCGGTGGAGTTCGATACGAACGGCCTGGCGGCGCGCGCGCGCGCGGCGGTGTCGCGCGCCACGCGGCTGGGCTACCTGCGCCAGAACACGCTGGACGCCGTGTCGGGGGCCTCCTTCGAGACGAACGTGGGCTACGGCGCGCCGACATTCTGCTTCGAGCAGGGCGGGCGCAAGACGGTGGACGTGCGGCTGGTGCTGAAAGGGGGCGGCTGCGAGAACGTGGGCGGACAGTACAGCCTGCCGGATGCCGGGCTGGACGCCGGCCGGGACCTGGAGGGCGTGCGGCGGTGCGTGCTGGACGCCGTGTGGCGGGCGCAGGGCGCGGGGTGCGCGCCGGGCGTCATCGGCGTCTGCATCGGGGGCAGCCGGGCAAGCGGGCACGTGCACGCGAAGGAGCAGTTTCTGCGGCGGGTGGGCGAACGAAACCGGGTGCGGGCGCTGGCGCGGCTGGAGACCAAGCTGCTGGCGGACGTGAACCGGCTGGGCGTCGGGGCCATGGGCCTGGGCGGGAAGACGACGGCCCTGGCGGTCAAGATCGGGGCCTTGAGCCGGCTGCCCGCGTGTTTTTTTGTGACGGTCTCGGCGATGTGCTGGGCGTTCCGGCGCCGCGGGGTGGTGCTGGGTCCCGAAGGCGGGGTCCACCGGTGGTTGTATTAAGGGAGACGGGCGGGGCATGAAGACGTTGCGGTATCCTTTTACGGCGGCGGCGGTCAAGGAGCTGGCGGTGGGCGAGATGGTTTCCCTGTCGGGCCGGGTGTTTACGGCGCGGGACCGGTTGCACAAGCATCTTTACGAGGGCGGGCGCTGCCCGGTGAACCTGAAGAACGGGGCGATCTATCATTGCGGGCCCATTGTCCTGCGGCGTGACCGGACCTGGGTCGTGCGGGCGGCGGGTCCGACGACGTCGCTGCGGCAGGAGGCATACATGCCGCGGCTGATCGCGCAGCACGGCATCCGGGTGATCGTCGGCAAGGGCGGCATGGGGGAGGGCACGCGGCAGGCCTGTGCGAAGTGCGGGTGCGTGTACGTGCAGGCCGTGGGCGGCGCCGCGGCGCTGCTGGCCGAAGCCGTACGCAGCGTAAGCGCGGTGCACTTCCTGCGCGAATTCGGCATGGCGGAAGCGCTCTGGGTGCTGGAGGTCGAGAATCTCCGGGGCGTGGTCGCCATGGACGCGCAGGGCCGGAGCCTGTACCGGCGCGTCCGGGAACGGTCGCGGCGGGCCTTGCGCGATGTCCTCCGCAACGGGGTAAAGGCATAGGCCGGCGATGCGGACGGTATTCATGGGATCCGCGGCCCTGGGGTGTCCGGCGCTGGACCGCCTCCTGCGGGACGACGCCGTGGACCTGGCCGCCGTGGTGTGTCAGCCGGACCGGCCGAGCGGCCGCCGTTTGCGCCCCGCGCCGTGTCCGACGAAGACCGCGGCCGAGGCCGCGGGCGTCCCGGTCCTGACGCCGGAGCAGGTCAACGCCCCCGACAGCGTGGCGTCGTTGCGGGCGTTCCGGCCCGAGCTGATCGTCGTCGTGGCGTACGGGCAGATGCTGGGGAAGGAGATCCTGGAGCTGCCGCCCCGCGGCTGCATCAACGTGCATGCGTCGCTGCTGCCGCTGTATCGCGGGGCGGCGCCGATCCAGTGGGCGATCGCGAACGGCGAGGCGCGGACGGGCGTCACCACGCTGTACATGAACGCGCGCATGGACGCGGGCGACCTGATCGACCAGACCGCGGTTCCGATCGGGCCGGACGACACGGCGGATACACTGCACGACACGCTGGCGGCCGCCGGGGCCGACCTGCTGATGCGGACCCTGGCGGCGCTTCGTACGGGCGCGGTCCGGGCGACGCCGCAGGACGAGAGCCGGGCGACTTATGCGCCGAAATTGAGGAAATCCGACGGGCGGATCGACTGGTGCCTGGCGGCGGACGCGATCCGCAACCGGGTGCGGGCCTTCCAGCCGTGGCCGGGTTCGTGGTGCCGCCGCGAGGGGGGCGGTGTCTTGAAACTGCTGGACGCGCGCGCGGAGGCGCGCGACGGCGAAACCGGGCGTGTCCTGGAGGTGCGGGGCGAGGGGCCGCTGGTTGCCGCGGGAGCGGGCAGTGTGCGGCTGTGCCGCGTGCAGCCGCCCGGCAAGCGGCCCATGAGCGGCGCGGCGTATGCGCGGGGCCATACGGTGCGTGTCGGGGAGCGCCTGTCATGAAGACCGTGCGGGTGGAGCTGGGCGAGCGGGGCTACACGATCCGGATCGGGCCGGGCGCGGCGCCGGGCGAGGTCCTGCGCGGCGCGCCGGGCACGCGGGCCCTGGTCGTGAGCGATACGAACGTGGATCCGCTGTACGGCGCGCGTTGCGAAGCCGCGTTGCGGGACTGCGGCGCCCGGCCGGTGCGGCACGTGGTGCCGGCCGGAGAACCGTCGAAATGCTGGAAGCAGGTTGCGGGGATTTACGAGCGGGCCCTCGAGGCGGGCCTGGACCGGCGTTCGGTGATGGTGGCGCTGGGCGGCGGGGTCGTGGGCGACCTGGCGGGGTTCGCGGCGGCCACGTACATGCGGGGCATTGCGTACCTGCAGGCGCCCACGACGCTGCTGGCCATGGTGGACAGCGCCGTGGGGGGCAAGACCGGCATCAATCTCGAACGCGGCAAGAATCTCGTGGGGGCCTTCCATCAGCCGTCGGAAGTCGCCGCGGACCCGACGGTCCTGGAGACGCTGCCGGCCCGGGAGTACGCGGCGGGCCTGGCGGAAGTGGTCAAATACGGAGTCATCTGGGATGCGCCGTTCTTTGCGCGGCTCGAAGCGGCGGCCGACGCGCTGGCGGCGCGGGACGCGGCGGTGCTGTCGGAGGTCATGGCGCGCTGTTGCGAGATCAAGGCGGAGGTGGTCGCCATGGACGAGCGCGAGTCGGGGGTGCGGGCAATTTTAAATTTCGGGCATACGCTGGGGCACGCGCTGGAAGCGGCGAGCGGCTACGGGCGGTGGCTGCACGGCGAAGCCGTCGCGCTGGGCATGGTCCTGGCGGGGGCGCTGTCGGTGCGGGAGAAAGGGTTCGACCCGGCGGATCAGCGGCGCCTGGCCGCCCTGCTGCGGCGGTTCGGCCTGCCGACGGCGCTGCCCGCGGCGGACGCGCCGGCCTGGGAGGCCGTCCGGACCGCGTTGCGGGCGGACAAGAAGTCCGTGGCCGGCGCGCCGCGGTTTGTGCTGGCGGAACGGCTGGGGCGCGTGGTGTTCGGTTGCGAGACAGCGGAACAAACCGTAGAGGAGGTGTACCGTGGCGGCGGTGAGTGAATGGGTGGTCCGTGAATATTTCGAGCGCCAGGGCTATCTGGTGCAGCAACCGCACAAGCACCGGGCTCCCGGCCGCGAGAAGTCGGCCGAGGAGGACATCGACCTGGTGATCGTGCATCCGCGCGTGCGGGAGCACGCCGTTCCCGCCCGCGGCTTGTGGACGGGCGCCGATCTGAAAACCGTGGCGCGCGCGGTGGTCGGCATCCGGGGATGGCATACGGACCGGTTTTACGCGCAGACCTTCGAACGCGCGCCCGAGCTGTTGCGCTTTGTCGAGCCGCCGGCCCTGCGTTTCGCGGGCCGGCTGCTGGGGACCTCGGCGATGGCGAAGATTCTCTGTCTGCCGCGGCTGCCGGCCTCGGCGGATCTGCGCGAGCGGACCCTGGCGCTGTTGCGCGAGCGCGGCATTGACGGCGTGATCGAGTTCGGCACGCTCCTGGCCGAGCTGGTCAATGCCGTGGACGTCAACCGCAACTACGAGAAGTCGGACCTGCTGCAGGTGATCCGGCTGCTCAAGCTGTACGGGTTTCTGCGGGGTCCGCAGCTGGACTTTTTTACAGCTCCTCGATCTCGACGAGAGGCTGGCCGCTCTGCACGGCGTCGCCGTGCTCGGCCAGAAACCTGACGATACGGCATTTGCACGGGGCCTTGATCTGGTTGAACAGCTTCATGGCCTCCACGATGCAGACCGGCTCGCCGCTCTCGACCTCGTCGCCCGCTTCCGCAAAAGGCTGTTTTCCGGGGCCGGGCGAGGTATAGAAGGTGCCGTTCAGGGGCGCGTCGATCGTCGGGCCTTGCGGCGCCGCCGTCTCCGCGGCGGCGGGTCCGGGTGCGGACTCCGGTTGTGCTTCGGCCGCTTGCGGCGCGGGGGCCGCGGCCGGGGCGGCCTCGGCGGATGCGGTGTGCAGCCCGTCCGCCTTCAGCGTCAGGTTGAGATCCTGCCGCCGGATCGTAACTTCAGTCAGGTTGAGGGCGTGGATCTTGTCGATCAGCGACTGGATTTCGCGGTAGTCGCGCTCGCTGAGAAACGGCTTCGCGGGGGCCGGGGTTTCCGTTTCCTGATCGTCTTCGCGGCGGCGTTCGAGGTCCGCCGGCGAGGGCGGGCGCTCGTCGGGCGGCAGGTTGCGCCAGCGCATATAGTCGAGGGCGACTTCGGGGAAAATGCAGTAGGAGATAATGTCCTCCTCGCCGCGGATGAGACCGGGTTCGACGCCCGAGGTGGCGTCCGGCAACATCGGGTCCAGGAGGTCGGCCGGCCGGCAGGTGACGGGCTTCTCCTTGCCGAGGATCATGCGCTTGATTTTCGGATCGATCGGCGCCGGGGAACGGCCGTAAAAGCCCTTCACGTATTCCTTGGTTTCCTGCGGGACGAGCGAGTAGCGCTTGCCGGACAGCACGTTCATGACGGCCTGCACCCCCACGATCTGGCTGGTCGGGGTGACCAGGGGCGGATAGCCGAGGTCGGCGCGCACCCGGGGCAGCTCGGCGAGCACTTCCTCGAGGCGGTCCAGCGCGTTCTGCTGGTCGAGCTGCGAGCGCAGGTTCGAGATCATGCCCCCGGGGATATGGTGCAGCAGGATTTCGGGGTCGATCACGTTAACGGGATGGTGGCTCAGCCGGCGTTTAGGCGCCAGTTTTTCGAAATAGCGGCGGATCTGCCGCAGCGCGTCCACGTCGAGGTCGGCCTTGTACGTGGTTTCGCTGAAGATGGAAAGCATGGTCTCGACCGGCGGCTGCGAGGAAAAACCGGACATGACGGAGATGGCGCAATCGATGGCGCCGGCGCCGGCGCGGACGCCTTCCACGTAGGTCGGGGTGGCCATGCCGCTGGTGGCGTGGCAGTGCAGCTGGATCGGGACGTCCACCGCCTTGGCCAGGGCCGAGACCAGCGCCTCCGCGGAGATGGGGGAGAGAATGCCGGCCATGTCCTTGATGCAGAGCGAGTCCACGCCCATGGCGACCTGTTCCTTCGCGATGCGCACGTATTCCGCGACGGTATGCACGGGGCTGATCGTGTAACACAGCGTGCCCTGCGCGTGGCCGCCGTGTTTCTTGACGGACTTGATCGCGTTTTCGAGGTTCCGGGAGTCGTTCAAGGCGTCGAAGATACGGAAGATATCGATGCCGTTTTCGCAGGCCAGGGCGCAGAAGCGGTCCAGGACGTCGTCCGCGTAGTTGCGGTAGCCGAGGATATTCTGGCCGCGCAGCAGCATCTGCAGGGGGGTTTTCCGGGCATGGGCCTTGATCTGGCGCAGGCGCTCCCACGGGTTCTCGCGCAGAAAACGGAGGCAGACGTCGAACGTGGCGCCGCCCCACATTTCGAGAGAGTAGTACCCCGCCGCGTCGATGACGTCGATAATCTCCATGATGTCCTGGGTCCGCATGCGCGTGGCCCACAGGGACTGGTGCGCGTCGCGCAGGGTGGTATCCGTAATGCGCAGGGGGATGCGCTTCTTCTTCGTGGCCATGAGTCCTCCGTGTGTCGGGTCGGATTAGTGTTGCGCGTACTTGCGGTTATCGTACTTGCCGATTGCGGCGTACTTTTCAAATCGCTTATCGACGAGGCGCCGCACGTTCATGCGCCGGAGACGCTTCAGGTGGCGCTGCACGGCGTCGCGAACGGCGTCCATGGCGGCTTCGGGGAAGCGGTGCGCGCCGCCGGGCGGCTCGGGGATGATCTCGTCGATCACGCCGAGGTCGCGCAGGGAAGGGGCCGTGAGCTTGAGCGATTCGGCGGCCTGGGGCGCCTTGGACGCGTCGCGCCAGAGGATCGCCGCGCAGCCTTCGGGCGGAATCACCGAGTAGACGGCGTTGCTCAACATGAGCACCGCATCGCCGACGGCGGCGCCCAGCGCGCCGCCGCTGCCGCCTTCACCGGTGACCACCGCGACAAACGGGGTCTCGAGCACGGCCATGGCCGTGAGGTTGCGGGCGATGGCCTCGGCCTGGCCCCGGGCCTCCGCGTCGCGGCCCGGATAGGCGGCCGGCGTATCGATCAGCGAGACCACCGGCAGCCCGTATTTCTCGGCAAGCCGCATGAGGCGGAGCGCCTTGCGGTACCCGTCCGGTCCGGCCATGCCGAAGTTGGCCTTGAGCTTGTCGTCCATGGTCTTGCCTTTTTCGAAACCGATCAACATGATCCGCTCGCCGCCGAAGCGCGCAAACCCGCCGATCAGGGCGCGGTCGTCCCCGAAGCAGCGGTCGCCGTGCAGTTCGAGGAATTCGTCGCAAAGGCGCTCCACGTAGTCGGCGAACACGGGCCGCTCGGGGTGCCGGGCGAGCTGGACCGTTTGCCAGGGCGTGAGCGTCTCGTAGATCTCGCTCAGACGGACGTCCCGTTCGCGCTTGAGCGCCGCAATTTCGCTGTTGAAATCGGCATCCGGTTTGCGGTTCAGCCGTTCCAGTTCCGCGATGCGCGCGTCCATATCGCCCAGCGGCGCTTCGAAATCCAGTTCCATGATTTATCCTTTAAACCAGCGTGCCAGGCGCGCCCGGAATCCGGCCCAGCCGCCGCGGTCCCGGACCATATCGGTCTTGGTGCGGATATGTTTCTCGAGCTCCTCGGGCGACAACGCTTTGCGGCAGAGGTTCTCGCCGGCCTGGATGTTGAGCCGCTGCATGGCGTCGGCCTTGACGTCGAGCTGGAACACGGGGACGGTCGAGAAGCCGGCGCTGCGGCAGGCCGCCAGACGGCGTCCCCCGGCCAGAAGCACGTTGTCCGCGTCGACGATCAGCGGGTGCAGCAGGCCGATCGTGCGGATGGATTCGACGAGGTCCCCCAGGTCGCCGTCCTCGTCCCGCGGTCTCCGGCGGACCACGATGTCGCCGATGTTCATGTCCTTAAGGGTTTTGTTCATGATCTGCTCCAGTAATTCAGCACCTGCGACAGAAAGGGTTTCAGGTCCCTGCGGTGCACGATGCGGTCGATGAAACCGTGTTCCAGCAGGTATTCGGCCGTCTGGAAATCGTCGGGCAGTTTTTCCTTGATGGTCTGCTCGATGACGCGGCGTCCCGCAAAACCGATCAGCGCGCCGGGCTCGGCGATATTGAGGTCGCCGACCGTGGCGTAGCTGGCGGACACGCCGCCGAAGGTGGGGTTGGTCAGCACGGAAAGGTAGGGCACGCGGGCCTTGTGGAGGCGGGCGATGCCGGCGCAGGTCTTCGCCATCTGCATGAGCGAGACAATGCCCTCGTGCATGCGGGCGCCGCCGGACGCGGAAAAGACGATGAAGGGAAACTTGTGGCGCAGGGCGTGGTCCGAGGCGAGGAGGATCTTTTCGCCGGTGCTGCCGGCCAGGCTGCCGCCCAGGAAGCGGAAATCCATGACGGCCAGCACGACGGTGATGCCCTCGAGCTTGCAACGGCCGGTCAGGACGGCTTCCTTGAGGCCGGTCTTGGCGGCGGTTTCCGCGGCCTTGTCGGCGTACCCGCCGCGGGCGTCCGAGAATTCGAGAGGATCGCCCGCGGCGATGTCGGCGTCGAATTCTTCGAACGTGCCCGCGTCCGCCGTGAGGTCGATGCGCTGGCGGCAGGTCAGTTTATCGTGGAACCCGCATTCCGGGCAGACATTCAGGCCCGGATCCCATTTATCCTTATGAATATGGGCCTTGCAGCCGGGGCAGACTACCCACAGGGCCTCCTTTTCGGCGGCCGGCTTTTTTCTGCGCGTTTTACGGAACCATGCCATCGTCCGGCGAGTATCTCGCAACCCCGGAGCCGGAGACAAGTAAAAAGGGGGTCCTTCCGGCTTTCGTGTGGGTAGCCCCAATATCTTGTGCCACACCATTTGCAGCTCAGTCGCATCGGTTAAGCAGGTCGTTTTAAGACCAGCGTATCCGGTTAAGGGTGGCGGTTAAGGAAGCGCTTAGGTGTGGCGCTTTGCGCGTTTCCGACACTTAACCGCTACGCTTGCTCG
>JAFGIZ010000195.1 GCA_016929365.1 Lentisphaerota bacterium | reverse complement strand
CGGCCGCCGTCCAACGCGGCCGTCACGATGCGCGAGTGCCAGTTCACGTCGCCTTCGCCCAGCACCACGAGCCGTTCGACGCAGCAGGCCAGGTGCGCCGTTCCTTTTCCGTCCACCGCCACGACCGGGCGGCGGACCGTATGCCCCGGAACGGTGAGGGCGGGCCAGGCGCCGCGGGCGCCCGGCGCTGGCGGCGTCCCCGCTTGCGGGCCGGCATCCACCTCGACGGCCCGCGAGCGGCGCCGTTCCCGGCCCTCGCCGTCCCACTCGGTCCATGCCATCTCGATTCGCGGTCCGACGACGCGGAGCTCGAGATCGTATGAGAACGGTCCCTCGAAAAAAGCCGCGCGCTTCGATGGTCTCGTTGGTTCCATTGACGTTACCGTTTGCCTGTAGCGATAGAAGCCTCGCATGAGTAGCGTCGGCGCGCATAGGGCTGCGACTGCTTAAACGATGAACATTCCTGCATGACGGAATCCCCGAACGTCAGGGTTTCTGCGGCGACGGAGCGGCGCGGGCGGTGGCGCGGGCCATGCGCTGGAAGCGGCCCGGCGGCAGGCCCTCATGCCGGCGGAAAACGCGGGAAAAATGAAACGTGTCGGCAAAGCCCGTGGCGGCCGCCGTTTCCGAGACGGAGTATCCCGCCAGCAGCAGCTCCCGTGCCCGCCGCAGACGTTCCTGCCGCATCCATTGCATGGGCGTGAAACCGGTCTCTTTCTTGAAACGGTGCGCGAGCGCCGACGTGCTCATGCCGCAGCGACGGGCCAGGTCGGGCACGGTGAGCGGCTCGGCCAGGTATTCGCGCATGACATCGCAGGCGCGCACGACAAACGCGGCGATGGGTTGGCGGCCCGCCGGATCGCGGACGCGTTCCAGCACGGCAAACAGGTGAAGCACGTCGCCCACGGCCTGGTACGCGACGCCGGGGTCGCGCCGGTGCAGGGTCTCCACGACGGCCGCCATGGCCCGGATGCCCGTCTCGCCCGGCCGCAGCAGGAAGGGATGCTGGGCATCCCATGCCGCCGGCGCCAGCCGATCCGCCATATCGAGGCGCAAACAGATCCAGCGCCAGTCGTCGGGTCCCAGGCTTCGCTCTCGAAACCGGACGCCCGGCGGCATGACGAACACGTCGCCCGCCTGCACGCGCAGACGCTGGCGGCCCGCCTTTACCGTGGCGTTGCCGCCCAGCGTCGCGACCAGGACCCAGTCCGCCCCGCTGTGGTGGGTCCCCGCATAGTTGTGCGGTTCGCGGCCCAGCACCGCGATCAAGCCGTTTACCCCCAGGGAACACGCCTCGTCACTCGGCGGCAACAGCCCGCCGCGAACCGCGACCTGCAGGATGCCCTCCCCGACCGCGGAGCCCGCTGTCGCGGCGGCCGCTGCGACGTATGCATTTGCAGAATCAGGCATAACTGGTGCAGTTATACCTATTGCCCGGGCGAGGCACAAACGGGAAACTATCACGCATGTACAAGAGACCGGGCCAGCCATGATCGAGCGCATTTTCATCTTGCACCACACCCATGTGGACCTGGGCTATACCGGCGACCGCGTCTCGACCTGCCGCGACCTGGTCGATATGGTCGATCGGGCCGTGGATCATGTGGAAGCGACCCGCCATGCGCCGGCGCCCGAACGGTTCCGGTGGATACACGAGGTATCGTGGCCGGTCCTGGGGTACCTCAAGCGGCCGGACGCCCGCGCGGCATTGCTGTTTGACCAGATGCGCCGGGGCGATTCCGAACTGACCGCTTTCTACGTGCATCCGACCGACCTGTTTGACAGGCGCCTGTTCGAGGCGACGATCGACCGCGCCGTGCGCCTGGCCGCGGAACAGGACCTGCCGCTGCGCACCGCGATGTTCAGCGACTGCCCGGGCATCGCCTGGAGCGCGGCGGATATGCTGGCGGAACGCGGTGTGCGCTACCTGTCCGCGGCGCCGGATTTTATCATGTCGTACCCCCTCGAGCTGGAGCGCCCGTTTTGGTGGGAGGGACCGAACGGCGGCCGCGTGCTGACCTGGTTCGCGGACTGGCGCAACATGTGGTACGCGGAGGGACTGGCGCGCTTTGCGCTGCACGAAGATCCCGCGCGGGCAACCGACAAGGTACAGGCGTACGTGGCGCAACTGCACGAGGAAGGCTACCGCTGGAAGGGTCTTGCGCTGCACGCCGCCATGGACAATCAGCCGCCGCGGCCGGAGATCCTCGACTTCGTCCGGACCTTCAACGCGGCGCAGGACGGGGTGCGGGTTCAGATGGCGACGAACATGCAGTTCTTCGAATACATGGAGGCCCGGCACGGCGGCGAGTTCGCCGTGCATCGCGGCGCCTGGCCCGACTGGTGGGCCAACGGAAACGCGTCGGCCGCGTATGAAACGGCCTGTTCGCGCCGCGCCAAACGTCTGCTGCGCCGGGTCGAGGCCGCGGCGCGGGCCAGGGGGACGGCCCCGGACCCGGCGCGTCTTGAGGCCGTGATCGAGAACCTGGCCATGTTCGACGAACACACCTGGGGGCATGACCACGCGGTCCGCGCGCCCTGGTCGTTACCGGCCCGCCTGGGCTGGGCGGACAAGCGCGTGTACGCCCTGCGCGCCCTGGACGGAGCGCGGCGGCTGGACGCGGAGGTGTGCCCGCCCGTCCCGGACCCGGCGCCGGAAACCGCCCCGCCGCCGGCCGCTTTCGAAGGCCTGGAATCCCCGTATTTCCGCGCGGCCTATGACGCGAACACGGGGCGGCTGACCGAGCTCGTGGATAAGGCCTCCGGCGCATCGCTCCTGGATGCCGGCGCGCCGTGGGGATGGGGCGAATTGATCCACGAGCGCATCCGCGGGGGCAGCCGGGAACAGATCTACGACATTACCCGCGGCGCGGCCAACCCGGAGGCCAAGCGGCCCCGCCCGGCGTTTATGCGCAAGGGCGACCACGCGGGAGCCGGCGCGCCCAGGCTGGTGAGCACGGCGGCCCACACCGCGCTGGCCGCGCGCGGGCGTCTTCCCGGCGCGCGCTTCACGCGCGAGATTCGCTTGCTCCACGACGCGCCGCGGATTGACGTGACGGTGACGCTGGACAAGGGGGTGGTCACAACCTACGAGAGCCTCTACCTGGCCTTCCCGTTCATGGCGGAGCCGGCGGAGGTCTGGGTCGAGAACGCGGACGCGGTCTACCGCGCCGGGATCGACCAGCTTCCCGGAAGCGCCACGGACTGGCACAGCGTGGGCCGGTATGTCGCGGTCAGCGGCAGCGACGGCACGGTCATTCTGGCCCCGCACGACGTGCCGCTGGTCCAGATCGGCGATATCCACACCGGCAAGTGGCAGAAGCGGTTACGCATCGAGCACGGCCACATCTACAGTTGGATCATGAACAATATGTGGTGGACCAACTTCCCGGCCTATCAGGAAGGCGCGCTGACACTGACCTGGAGCGTTTTCTACCAGCCCGGGCCGTTCCAGCCGACCGCGGGCCTACTCGACAGGATGGAAACCATCACGAACACCGCAACAGAAGGAGGTCTCGACCATGCCCCTGTATGAATCCCGTCAACACACCGAAAACCGGATCGACGTGAAACCCGCATGGCGCGATGCCCTGATCGCCGGCGTGGAGCCCATCGTGAAAGAGATTACAGGGCGTATGGCCGCCCGCGCCGATTCCGCCGCGCCGCTCAAACTGGCGTTCGACGGCTGGTACAACATCGATTGGCCGGCCCTGTTGCAGGAGCTCGGCAGGCAGGCCGCCGCGGCGGACCTGACGCTCGATATCCGCGGCACCGTATCGCTCTTTCGAAGCCGGGCGGACATTGCGGCCTACAAGCAGGCCTTTACCGAGACGGACGACCCCGGGTTCGGCGTCGTGAATACCGACGGCCGCCTCATCGACCTCATGAACCCCGAATG
>JAFGIZ010000194.1 GCA_016929365.1 Lentisphaerota bacterium | reverse complement strand
GGCGCGTACATCGCCCGCCGCCGCATCCTTCCCGTCGCCGCGATCGAGGCCGGTATCCGCGCGCGTTTCGGCGGCAAAGGCGCCGACCTGGTTACCCTGAACCTGCGGGCCTTCCGGGCCGGGCTGGACCATGCCTGACCGCTCCTGCAGAACGTGTTCCCGGGCTGTACGGCCCTCCCTGTTCCTGGCCGCCGTTCTGCTGGCAGCGTCGCTGCCCGCGTCGACGCTGCACGAGGCCGTTCTGAGCAACGACATGTTCCGGGTCAGCGAGATCCTGGCCACGTCCGACCCGGTGATCGTCAACGCGTCCATCGGTCCCGGCGTTACCGCTGCGCACCTGGCCGCGGCGTTGAACCTGGAGGAAATCATTGCGCTGCTGATCCGGCGGGGCGCCGACCTGGATGCCCGGACCTCCGGCGGGTTCACCCCCCTGCATTGGGCCGCCGGCCGCGATGCCGTGGAAGCCGCGCGCCTGCTGGTGGCACGCGGGGCCGACGTGAACGCGCGCACGCACGCGGGCATTACACCGCTCCACTGGGCCTCGCTCCGCAACGCCACGAACGTCGTCACCCTGCTCGTCGGGCACGGAGCCGACCTCGGGCGCGTCACGTCGAGGGGCATGACCCCCCTGCACTGGGCGGTCAAAGGCAAAGCCGCGGCGTCGTCGCTGCTGATGGCCGACCGGATCGTGTCCGATCAGCTCGCGCGCGAACGGTCCGCGGGCATTGTGCCCGGCACCAACGCGCCGCCCGGCACGGGGCCCGGGCCCCGGATCGCCGTTCCGGCCGGCTCCAATGCGCCCGCACCGTCGGCCATTGCGCTTGAGGATATACGCGGTAAGCCCCTGGCCTTTCTCCTGGGCGGAGGGGAAACGCTCGACTTTGCCTGGCTGCCCGTTCCCGGCATCTGGATGTCCCGCTTCGAAATCACCAATGCGCAGTACCGCCGCTTCCGCTCCGGACATGACAGCCGGTTCCGGGAAACGTTTACCCTGAACGCCCCGGATCAGCCGGCCGTTTATGTAAGCTGGACGGATGCACAGGCGTTCTGCGCCTGGTTGAACGAGCGCTTCCTGGACCGGCTGCCCGCGGGGTGGTTCTTCCGGCTGCCCACGGAAGCCGAATGGGCCGCTGCAGCGCGCTGCGGCACGGACCGCACCTATCCCTGGGGCGCGGCGTGGCCGCCGGCGCAGGGGAACTACTCCGACGCGTCCGCCGCCCGGCACCTGCCGGACTGGCAGGGCATCGAGGGCTACGACGACGGGTACCCGGTCAGCTGCCCGGTGACCGAGAGCGGCATGAACGCCTGGGGCCTGTACGGACTCGGCGGCAACGTCTGGGAATGGTGCGCCGACTGGTATGACGCGAAACGCCTCTACAAGGTCCGCCGCGGCGGGAGCTGGGATTTCGACGTGGACACGCACCTGCGCGTGGATTTCCGCGGATTCGATCTGCCCGCCACGCGCGACGACACCATCGGATTCCGCCCCGTTATCGCGCCAGCAACACGTCCCCCCGCACCCGGAAACGCGGCGGAAGCGCCGTTTTCAGCGCCTCCGGCCCCCACGCAAACAACGGATCAATCTCGATCCTGACGGCCGGATCCCCGTCCCCGTTGCGCGGGATGTCCACGCCGCAGGATTCCAGCCAGCGGGCAAACCGGCGTATCATGTCGCGTTGCGCCGTCGCCGGCGAATCGACACCGTCCGCGTTCTTGACGGGCGAGAATTCATTCTCCCGCCGGAAGGCCAGGTTCATCGTGCGCCCGGCCAGGGGCAGAACGTCGAAAATGAACTTCTCGAACTTGTAGGCGTTCGGGCCGTCGGGCTCAACGGGCGCTCCCGCATCGTCGCAAAACGGCACTTTCTTATGCGCCAGGTGCAGCGGCAGCGCGGTATCCGCCATGCGCCGCAGAAAAGCCCGGTCAAAGACGTGGATGGCCACGCTGCCGTAGCGGTACAGCAGGGTCCCGTCCGGGCGGCGCGCCGCTTTCTGCTCATCCGTGAGTTCCGAATACTCCACAACGGCGCTGCGGCCGTTGACGCGCGCCACGACGCCCAGGCCCTCGCCGGGACTCCGCTTTGCGCAGACCTTGACCGACACGTCGCAGCGCTCCTGCCGGTGCATGCCCAGAAAAACGGGGTCGCAGATATCCAGCAGCGGGTTGTCAACCTGGAAGTAGAACAGCGTATGCACGCCGCGCGCCGCCATGTCGTCCAGCAAACCATGCCGCTTGAGCGCTTCGAGAATGCCGCCGTGGCCGTCCGGGCTCATGAAGAGCCGGTCGGGCCGCTCCAGGACCAGCCGCCCGTCCGGCCACAGCGCCGGCCACATGCCCTGCGTAAAGAAACGCACCCGTTCCGGAGACAAGCCGAAAAACCCGTTCTCCTCGAAAAAGGTCCGCGTGGGGCCGTCGTTCGTCTCGCTGGTCATGATATAAAACGGAATTTCCGCATCAAACGCCCGCTCCAGGGCCACGATCTTCCGGGCGTGGATGGAAAACAGGGTGGCGCCGGTAATCGGGGCGATCGGGAAGCATCCTTTCGGCCCGTCAAAGCCCAGCCGCGACCCCTGTCCGCCGGCCACCAGCAGGACGCCGACGCCCCCGTCTCGCAGCACGGCTTCGCCGGCGGCGCGGGCTTCGGCACGCGCGTCGTCCGCGGGTTCCAGCACGGCGTCAGGCGCCATCTCGGCCGGCGCCGCGTCCGACCCCCGCTGTTCCAGCAGACCCCGCATCCGCGCGATGCTTGCGAAGTCGAGCGCCGCAATCTGCTTGAGCAGCGCCGTCCGCTGCACGTCACGCAACGTGTCCCAGAAACGCAGCACATGCGCCTGGCCCTGCGCGTCCAGCAGGCTCTTGGCCTCGTCGTAGTCCATGTGCCGATTACTCCCCGAGCATATCCCTGACGCGCGCCAGCCGCTCCTGCTCGGCCGCCGGCAGGAAATTCCGCTTCGTGACCAGCATGTCCACAAGTTCCCGGGCGCGTTTCACGTTACCCAGCCGGGCCTGCACTTCCGCCATATGCGCATAGACCCGCAGATTGTCCTGGAACAGCGCCAGCGACCGTTCCAGCGCCTGTTCCGCCTCGTCCAGGCGGTCCGTCCGCATCAGGATTTCGCCCAGCGTATCCCAGGCCGCCGCCAGCTTCGGCTCCATCTTGAGCGCCGCCCGCACGTATTTCTCGGCGCGCTCGTACCGGCCCCGTTGCTGCACCAGCCAGGCCAGATCGTTCAACGCCGCCGCGGTCAACTTGCTCTCGAGGCTCCGGCGCATCGACTGCTCGGCCATGTCGTAATCGCCTTCGGACATCAGGATCGTGCCCATCACGTAATTGGCAAACGCGTGCGACGGATCCCGCAAAAGCAAGAGGCGTGCATGCGTGCGCGCCTCGGCCTGCTTGTTCTGCACCAGGTCAAGCCGCAACAGCAACTCGACGATGTGCCGGTTGTCCGCCCGCTTGCGGAGCGCCCGGTTCAGCCAGGTCCGCGCCCCGTCCAGGTCGCCGTGCATCCAGGCTGACTGGCCTTTGACCGCCATGACAATGCCGCCCTCCGGATCCAGCCGTTCCAGGGCGTCAATTACCTCCCCGAGCGCGTCACGATCCTCCTGTTCCACGAGAATGCCCGCCAGCAACGCCCATCCCCGCAGCGAATCCGGATTCAGGTCCACGATTTCCTCGACGATCACGCGCGCCTGGTCGTAATTGCCGGCCATCAGGTGCATCGACCCCCACTCGAGGGCAATCGTCAGCTTCGGCACCCCCGCCGCCTCGGCGCGGTCCAGAAATTCGCGCGCTTTCCGGAAATCGCCTTTCCGCGCCGCGATCCGCGCGGACCCCAGGAGGGCGCGTGTATTCTCCGGGTTCTCGACCAGCAGCTCGTAATAGAGCGCCTCGCCCGCTTCGTCTTCTTCCTGCATCAGGTACGCGTCGGCCAGGAGCTGCCGCGCGCCGGTCCGCTTGCCTTCCGGCAACAGGTCGATCGCCTTCTGCAGGCCGGTCACCGCGAGACCCGGCTGACCCGACCGCGCCCAGCCCCACCCCAGCTCGGCGAACGCCTGGGGCAGACGCACGTATCCGTAGTACCGCGCCAGCGCCCACATCCCCGGCCGTTGCGCGTCCGACTCGAGCAGGGCGTCGAGCTCGGCCCGGATCGCGTCCGCCTGCGCGGATTCGTATCCCCGGTCCAGCATGGCCGCCTGGTTCAGCAACGCGCTGATATTGTCGGCGTCCATCGTCCGGGCGCGGCGGTACGCGTCGAAGGCGGCCTCCGGCCGACCCAGGTCCTCCAGCAGGACCCCCAGGTTATTCGCCGCCATGCCGACCCGCCGCGCAAGATGCGCCCGGTACCATGCCAGCAGGCGCCGCACGATCCGCCCCGCTTCTTCCGTTTCCGCGTTCCGCGGCCCGGCCAACAACGGTTCGACGCGGTCCCAGAACCGCGCGTGATCGGCAATCAGGGCGCCCACGTCCAGCTCGGACGGATTCCGCGCTCCCTTGAACAGGGTGCGGTCCGGCACGGGGGTCAGGCCGGCGCCCAGCCACAGGTCCGGCAGGGCCATGACCGCCACGGTGTCGGCCGTATTCGTCTCGGAGCCCAGCCAATCCTGCAGCATGGGCACCAGCCCGATCAGGGCCAGGTTCTTCAGCCGGGGGCTATCGAACTGGTCGGCCACGTAGCGCAGATACGACTCGTTGTTGGCCTGCCGCAGGTTCAAGACCCGCAGCGGGCGGCCGGCATCGTGCGCCGCGATGAGCAGGTGAGGGTCGATACTGCCGTCGGTCACGACCCATTCCCGTCCGTCCAGCGCCCCGATCGTCTCCCGCGCAATCACGTTCACGAAGCGCGCGGCGCGTCCGTTCGTTTCCGGCAGGTTGCGGAACGGGGCCGCCACGGCCGGCACGAACAGGATCGCGGCGCACAGGACGCCCGCGGCCTGCCGCCGCGCGCGCACCCGCGGCGTATCGCCCTCGCGCCGCCAGGCGTCCGGGAGGAGGTAGGCATACGCGCAGAGATAGCCGAATACCATCGCCCCCAACAGGTAAGGCGTTACCAGCAGCCGCTGGAGTCCGATCATGGACCAGGGCGCAAACTGGAGATTCAACAGCAGCCCCGCGGCAATGCCGGCCAGCACCAGGTGCAGAACGTAAAACCCCCAGTCCCGTTCGCCGTTCAAGCCGCGGCGCGCCACGGCCAGGCACGCCAGCCACGGCACGATCGTCGCCGCAATCACGATCAACCAGCCCACGGGCGGCAGGCTGCGCTTGATCAGCCAGTACTGGTCGCGCCAGAAGAACCAGATGATCTCGAAGAAGTGATCGTATCCCCTGGCGGCATACCCTTCCGTCCCGTAAAAACTCCACGCGGCCGGCAGGTAAAGCAGAAGCCCGCCCAGAACGGACAACGCCGCCGCGCCCGCCGCGCCCGGCCGCCACGCCTCGCGCCGCCACATGACCAGCGCCGCGCCGGCCGCCAGCAAGGGGGCAAACAGGATAAAGGTCGCAAACTCCACGATGCCGAGCCCGTACACGAACGCCGTCAGCGCCAGGTCCCGCGTCCTGCCGGTCGCCGCGTAGCGCATAAACAGCCGCGCCGTCAGGAGCAGCATCAGTACGCCGACCGGCGCCGTATGCGCGCGGGTGGCCGTGAACCAGAAGGGTATGCAAAACGCGAAAAACAGCGCGGCCCCTGTACCGGCCAGCCGCGCCGCCCGCGCGGCGCGCAACCGGTCCGCGGGAATCCGGGCGTCACTCGCCATGCGCACGGCGTCGCGGACCACGCCGAACAGCAGCCCTACGGACGCCGCACCCAGAACGGCGCTCAACAGGTTCCCCCGGAAGGCGAACCCCGCGAGCGGCAGAACCCGCAGCACCGCCATCAACGCAAACCAGAGCGGATGCATCGGCGAAAGCCGCGGGGCCGCCCCCGCGCTTTCGGCCAGCAGCCGCGCGGATTCGCCGGGAAACGCCCCCGCGCTGAGCGTCAGGAGATAAACGGCAAACGCGAGGAGCCCGAGCCCCGCTCCAAGACGCCGGTCCAGGCTGTTGGTATCGGAGCTCATGGCATGCGTATACTCCATCCGTCCACGAGAAACAAGCCGAATCGGGTTGCCAACACGGGGTGGTTGCCATTATCTATTGCTACCTGTGAAACGCCGCGGACGGCGCGGACGCCGTCCCACCGACATCGGGAGGCATCGCGAAACCCCGTGCAGTCTGTCCCCCTCACCCGCTTCCTGGCCGCGCGCGGGCTGGCGTCCCGCCGCCGCGCCGCGGACCTGGTACGGGCCGGCCGGGTCCGTGTCGGCGGGGCGGTCGTTACGGAACCGGGCCGGCGGGTTGCTCCGGAAGCCGACGACGTGCAGCTCGACGGCCGTCCGCTGCCCGCCCGCCCGCCGCCCCCGCGCACGCTGGCGCTCTACAAACCCCGGGGTTACGTCTGCAGCACCCGGGGTCAGTCGGCCCGCACCGTTTACGCGCTTCTACCGGAGGGCGACGCGCGCCTCGTGCCCGCCGGCCGCCTGGACAAGGACAGCGAAGGACTGCTGATCCTGTCCGGGGACGGCGAGCTCGTCAACCGGCTCACCCATCCCCGTTACGGCCACGCCAAGACCTACCGGGTCACCGTTTCCGGCGCGGTCGACGACCGCGCGCTCGCGGCGCTCCGCGCGCCGCTGACGATTGACGGTTACCGCACCCGGCCGGCGGAGGCCGTCGTCCGGGGCGCGGGCGACAAGCCCGGCCGGACCGTGCTGGAATTCGTGCTGCGCGAAGGCCGCAATCAGCAGGTGCGCCGCCTGTGCCGGCGCGCCGGTTTGACCGTCCATCGCCTCGTCCGCACCGCCGTCGGCAATTACACGCTGAAGGGCCTCAAGCCCGGCCAATGGCGGGAGGTCACGGGCAGGCGGTAACGCGGACGTCACCCTTCCGGCTTTGCCGGCGCGCCGTCCTTCAACAGGGTGACGCCCTTTTCCCGAAGGATCCGGTCCGCCTTATCCTGGCAGGGCGGACAAAGGTTCCGGCCGCGGACCTCGTGCGAAACATCCGGAGGCGGGACGTGCATGCAGCAGCGCGGCCAGGGGCAGGGTTCCAGGCCGATCAACGTGCCGATCGCCCGCATGCAGGCGCGTTCCACCATGCGTTCGTGCATCTCTTCCGCGGGGACGCCCTCCTTCTCGATCCGTTCGACCCGCGCGGCGTTCACCAGCGCCGTTCTAAGTTCCGGGTAGAGGTCCGTGCTGAAATCCGTGTCCTCAGCCCGGTCGTACACGGCCACCAGGCAGACGTCGCCGGGCTTGAGCTGCGCGGCCAGGATTTCGGCCTGCCCGGAGCGCGGCTTGTCCTGCCATGCCGCCGGCACGGGGGCAAGTCGCGTGGGGCAGGAATAGTTCTTCTCGACAAACTCTCTGATGCGATCCAGCAGGCCGTCCTCGCCCGGATCGACCCCGACCAGCACGATACCCGGCTCCGCGGCCGGCTCCGTCTCCGCATCCGCGGCGCGGGCTCCGGCCGTGCCCATGCACACGCTTACGAGCAGCGCCATGACGATCCTAACAGTCATCTCTTTCCTCCATACGAAACGGCCCCTCCCGAAGGGGAGAGGCCGTTTCCGTTTTCATTTAATCATGAAGCGTTACTTGCGCAGCTTCCTCCGTGCCGCAATGGTCATGACGCCAAGGGCGAACAGGAACATCGCGCCCGGCTCGGGCACAAGCTGCCACTCGCCGCCTTCGCCGTCTCCCAGCACGCCGCCGGGGGAACCGCTGGTATCGTATGAGCCCGGGGGATCCGTTGACGGAAAGGGCGTGGTCGAGAACGAGGGCTGACTACCGTCCAACACTAGGAAGTATGTGGCATTTCCTACCGTGGAACTATTCCACAATACGGTGTACACATTGTCGTCCTTGGTCAAACCGTAATCCGAGGCCGTACCGTCAATAAACGCATAGAAGTACCCCGCCGCCCCGCCACTGGCCCATGTGATTTCCAGGCCCGTATAAACGTCGTTTACCGTAGGCCCGGCCGGTCCCGTCGCACCTGAGCCTCCCCAGGGAGACGTGCTCCAGGGATCAACCGTAGCATCCGGACTTTCGTAGAGCTGCAACACCCATGTGCTGTCATTGGGAACTAGATCCCCATTGGGGTCGCTTATTGAACTCGATATGTTGTACCACTCGAATGAGCCGGCAGCTAGCACAACACTCGGCACTAACAGCAGCGCCAGTCCAACAGTGATCAACACGGCTTTGTACGAAACCTTGCTCACTGTGATATTCCTCCTTTTATGTTAACCCCGTTCAGCGCTGCCTCTACCGCAGCACGGTCTGTTGCCTGTTCAGCTCAGTATCTACTCAGGGAAGCGGCCAGGCATAAGGCCGAGGCTCTACCCAGTCAAAGTTCATAGAGCTCTTGAAAAGAAACCCTTCGGCGACACCCAGGTCAATATCTACCGGATCGCCATCCCAGTCGTTTACGTCACGCCACTGATTGTCGTCCTTCAAGGCCAACACGAGATAGGACTGGGTTGCTGTATTCCACAGAAACATCCTGTCCGCTTGGGCAATCAGAAAAGATGCTTTCGCACCGTCATTCGTGTTGATCAGCCCCTGGACATCGGCAGCCGTGGGATAAGGATTCGAGAGGAAGAAGAAGGGCTTGCCCGCATTCCCGGCCACGCCTGTCGTATAATCATCCTCTGTCGGAGCCTCGCCAAGCAGCGTAACGGGATGAGAAGCTCCCGCGCTCTTGACCCACATCGCCGTCCCCAACGCAACCACGGGATTCGTAGGATCCCCGCCCCAATCGCTGGTCAGATAAAAATCGCCCGTCGGCTTCTGGGCAAAAATCTGATACGACTGGTCTCCTTCATTCCACAGGAACACACGGTCACATTGAGCAATGAGCGTCGAGCTTGCCAGTTGACCGGTCCCGAAGATATCGGCCAACGTCGGATTGGCGCCGCCAACCGGCAGCATGGACGTTCCCACGAGAACCAGCTCGTTCTTGTCCGGAACCGTTATCCGAACGGCCCCTGCTACGTTCTCACTCGTAACCTCCACGGCCACCGCAAGGGAAACCACGCAGGCGAGAGCGAGAAGACTTAACCAGACACGCTTCATGATGTGTACCTCCTTAGTAGTGTCTTGTAACAGCTAGACTCACTTTTTCTTGAATCCACTATAACTATACCTTCAACCGTCAAGCCGGTCAACAGGTTTTTCGCCCTTTTTTTTACCCCTGAAAAACGGCTGTTTTCCTGTTTTCCGTCTGACGACAACCATCTTCAACAGTTCTAAATCTACGCTTCGATTCTCCGCGCGTCAACTCAATTTCGACACTTTTTCCGGCCCGGCCCGGACGGCGCCGGGCCCTCCGAGGGGGACACACCGCGCGCCCCATCCCGTCAATCCTGTTGATCCTGTCTAGAATTCTCCCAGACTCCCACACCCCCGCCATCCGCCGGACGGCGCGGAACCCGTCCCTCCGGAACGATGGACGGCCGCTCACTCCTCCAGCGGCGGCAGGACGCCCTCGGCGACAAGCTGATCGTCCATTTCTTTCGTGAGCGGGATCGGCAAGGGCGGACCCAGCGCGCCGCCCGCGCGGATTAACTCCATCTGGTATTCCTTGAGATGCTTCTCCAGGTCTTCGCCGGTAAGCTGCGGCGGCTCCTTGGCTTCCATGTGTTTGCGCCGCGCTTCGCGCCGCTCGCGCAACCGTTCGGCGTACGACTTGCGCTCCGGCGCCTGTACGGCCTGCGCGGCCTCGGCCAATGAAATGGACGGCGCGCCGGCCGGCGCCTGCCGGCTCTGGTTCATGAAAATCCACGCTTCCTGCCCGCCGCGCTGCAACAGGGCGGACTCGTCATCCACCTCCGCGTCCGCCACGGTGATCCCGTCGCGCGTTTCGCCGACTTCCATGTAGTAGCTCTTCATTTCCTTCGACCCCGGCGACGCGGCCGCGAGAAACCCGACCCGCACCCCGAAATCCGGATGCTCCGTAATCGCGCACATCCGGATGCGCAGCTCGTCCACGAACGACCGGGCGGGTTTGACCACCTGCGGTTCCTGCGCAGCGGGATCCGGGCGCGGCGGGGGCGTGCCGAACGGCTCGCGGTCGAGAATCACGCGGTAGCGCGAGAACTCGTAAGCCGGGGCCGCGGCGGCCAGCGACAGCATCAGCAGCAACGCCCATTTCATATCCGGTACTGTACACTCCGGCCGCTCAGAAGTCAAAGCAAGGTCCTGTCCCGCGGCGCCTCGCACGCCCGGCCCGGACGGAGCCGGGCCCTCCGGGGAGCGCCCCATCCCGTCAATCCTGTTGATCCTGTCTGAAATTCTCCCACACTCCCACACTCCCATAATACGCCGGACGGGGTGGCACCCGTCCTTCCGAAACGGCGGATTTTCCGCTTGACCGCCCCTGCTGCAGCCCCTAGGCTTGCGTGCGTTATGAATTGGAAGCTTTCCATCGCAACGGGTGTCACGGTAGACTTGCGCGCACGGCTCGTACCGGGTGTTGTGCGCCTGGTGCGCCCCGCGGTGGGAAGGCGGGTGTAACGTCCTGGACGTTCCCGTAAACCGCAGTACAACCCACCGCGACGGAACAGCGGTGGGTTTTTTGTTTGGGGAGAGACAGGTTATGCGAACCGGAGCCGAATGCATCATGGAAGCCCTGGAACGGGCCGGCGTCAAGACCCTCTTCGGTCTGCCCGGCGGCGCCGTCCTGGATATCTTCGCCCGACTCTATCACGCGCCCTTCGAGTTTATCCTGGCGCGGCACGAGCAGGGCGCCACCCACATGGCCGACGGGTATGCCCGCGCCACGGGCCGGGCGGGCTGCTGTATCGTCACGTCCGGACCCGGCGCGACCAATACCGTGACCGGCCTGGCGACGGCCAACATGGACGGCGTGCCGCTGGTCTGCATTACCGGCCAGGTGCCGTCCTCCATGATCGGCAACGACGCCTTCCAGGAGGCCGATACGATCGGGATCACGCGCGGCGTCACCAAGCACAACTACCTCGTCAAGAACGTCGACGACCTGCCCCGCATCATCGCCGAAGCCTTCTATATTGCGCAAACGGGTAAACCCGGGCCCGTCGTGATCGACATCCCCAAGGATATCCAGCAGGCGTCCACCGACGCGCCCTGCCCCGAGACCGTCCGCCTGCGCGGGTACCGCCCCTCCGACGGCGGGCACCCCAAACAGATCGCCAAGCTGGCCAGGGCCGTTAACGCCTCGCGCCGCCCCCTGCTTTACGTGGGCGGCGGCGTCATCGCCGGCAACGCGGCCGGGGAGCTCACCGCGCTGGCCCGCAAGGCGCAGATCCCGGTGACCACCACCCTGCTCGGCCTGGGGGCGTTCCCGGAAACCGATCCCCTCGCCCTCCGCATGCTGGGCATGCACGGCAGCGTGGCCGCCAACCGTGCGGTCACCGCCTGCGACCTGCTGATCTCCGTCGGGGCGCGGTTCGACGACCGCGTGACCGGGAAGATCGCGGAGTTTGCCCCGCACGCGAAAAAGGCGCACATCGACATCGATCCTTCCGCCATCGCCAAGAGCGTGCCCATCGACATCCCCGTCGTCGGCCACGTCAAGCCGATCCTCCGGGAGCTGCTCGAGCAGATCGAACCGGCGGACCGGGCGGACTGGCTGAAGGAGACCGCGGCCTGGCGCGACGCCTCGCCGTTCGCCTACGATACGCAGACCGGGGACGTGCTGCCGCAGTACGTGATCGAACAGATCTACGAAGCCACCCGCGGCGGCGCCATCGTGGTCACGGACGTGGGCCAGCACCAGATGTGGGCGGCGCATTACTACAAGTTCACGCGGCCGCGCTCCTTCCTGTCCTCCGGCGGGCTCGGGACGATGGGCTACGGGCTGCC